>NZ_JBFARL010000020.1:0-68113 GCF_040674655.1 Actinomadura sp. NPDC049753
GCCGGTGCGGGCGGCGCCGGCGGTGCGGGGACCACGGGGGCGGCCGTGAGCAAGGGCTTCCTCGCCACCGCGGTCGGCAAGGGCACGATGGCGGCCGCGGGCGCCGCCGTGGTCGCGGGGACGGCGGGCGGCGTCGTCTACGCGGTGCAGGACCAGAAGCCCCAGCCGCCCGCCGCCGCACCCGCCCCCGTCGTCACCCTCGTCGCCGACAACCGCAAGCTCACCGGCCCGGCGATCGAGCTCCAGAACGCGCGGTACCCGAAGGTCACCGGACTGAAGGACCCCGCCCTGGAGCGCCGCGTCAACGCCGAACTCCGCGGGCCGGTGGACCGGCTCGTCGCCTCCGCGCGACGGATCGCCTCCCAGGTCGACTGCAAGGGCAAGCCGGTGAAGCTCGGCACCGAGACGAGGCTCGGGCTGCGCGGACCCCGCCTGGTGTCGGTCCGCTACTTCATGCTGTCGGACAACTGCCAGCAGGCGGACGGCTCCCCGGGCGGCGAGGTCGTCACCGTCGACCTGCGCACCGGGCGCAGCCTGAGCGCGGCCGACGTCTTCCAGCCCTCGACGCTCACCGCGGCCGGCGTGCGCCGGCTCAACTCCCTCGTCCCGCAGAAGCCGGCTCAGAACGAGCGCCGGTGGCAGGACTGCAGCCCCGACGGTCCGTTCGAGCTCGCCGACTTCTCCCCGCGCAGGGACCGGCCCGCGACGCTCGGCCAGGTGCCGTTCCTGTTCCCGTTCTTCACCCCCTCCGGATTCGAGATCTCCTTCCTGGCGGGAGGCAGCGACGGCTGCGGCAACCTGAACTTCGGCACCTCCTACGCGAACGTCCGGGGTCTGCTGAAGCCCGAGATCGCCGCGCTGCTGCCGTCCGGCCCCTCCCCGTCCCGGTCCTGACCTCGGGTGCGACGCGCTTGCCCGCGCATCGCCGGGTAGGTATGCCGGACGGGCATATCCGAGGGGGCGGTATGCAGACCTTTCTGCCGTACGCGGACTTCGCGGCCACGGCCGAGGTCCTCGACCGGCGGCGGCTCGGCAAGCAGCGCGTCGAGACCGTCCAGGTCCTGCGGGCGCTCACCGTGCCCGGCTACGGCTGGCGGCGCCACCCGGCGGCGCTCATGTGGACGGGGTACGAGGAGGCGCTCGTCCGGTACGGCCTGGAGATCTGCGGGCGCTGGCGCGGGTTCGGCCACGGCGACACCTGCGCGGCGACGCTGACGGCCGAGCTCGCCGACATGCGGGGCGTCCGGGGCCCGCGCGAGCAGGAGCGGCTCGCCGCGGCGGGGGAGCTGCCGCCCTGGCTCGGCGACCGCGCCTTCCACCTCAGCCACCGGTCGGCGCTCGTCCGCAAGGACCCTGGCTTCTACCGCCCCCTGTTCCCCGGCGTGCCGGACGACCTGCCCTACGTCTGGCCCGCCTCGGACCGGATGCCACATGGACAAGGCGCGGGAGGGTAGTGTCCTGCGCATAAGGGGGGAATGCGGTCCTGGTGAGAGGTGGTCCGCCCGCAGGACGGTGGAGTGCGCGAACCCCGAGAACCCGAGCAGGCAGGGCGGCGAACCGATGCTGAGAGAGCTGCTGGCGGCCAGCCATCTGATGTCGATGGAGCAGTTGCCGGGCGCGGTGGCCCGGCACGCCGCCGCCCACGGCCTGCATGACGCGACCATCTACGTCGTCGACCTCCAGCAGACGGTGCTGCGGCTGCTGACGGGCGAGGGCCCGGACGCCGGCCGGAACGCCGGAGCCGAGACCACGGAGCTGAGAGTCGACGGGACGGTCGCCGGCCGCGCCTTCCAGATGATGGAGCCCGCCGCAGGGCAGGGTCTGGAAGGCGGGAGGTGCCACTACTGGGTGCCCATCCTCGACGGGGCCGAGCGGCTCGGCGTGCTGCGCGTGACCGTCCGCCGCGACGACGCCCGGGCCTACGACGAGGCAGAGTCCCTGGCCGGCCTGGTCGCGTTGATCATCGTCAGCAAGGGCCCGTACAGCGACTCCTTCTCCCGGCTCGTGCGGACCAGGGACATGACGGTGTCGGCGGAGATGCAGTGGCGGCTGCTGCCTCCGATGACCTTCGCCAACGACCAGGTGGTCATCGGCGCCGCGCTGGAGCCGGCCTACATGCTGGGCGGCGACACCTTCGACTACGCGCTCGCGGGCGACATCGTCCATCTCACGATCTTCGATGCCATGGGCCACGACACCGCCGCCGGTCTCACCTCCAACCTCGCCGTCGCGGCCTGCCGCAACGCCCGCATCCAGGGGGCCGGGCTCATCGAGACGGCGCAGGCGATCGAGGCGGCGCTCCTGGAACAGGACCCGAGCGGGCGCTTCGTCACGGGCGTGCTGGCCGAACTCGACCTCCCCTCGGGGCAGCTGTCCTGGATCTCGCACGGACACCCCCCGCCGGTCGTCATCCGCGGGTCGCGGTGGGTCACCACGCTGGAATGCTCGCCCGGCACCCCGCTCGGCACCGGCCTCGGCGTGCAGCCGAAGCTGTGCGGCGAGCAGTTGGAACCGGGTGACCGGATCCTGTTCTACAGCGACGGGATCGTGGAGGCCCGCGACCCCGACAAGCAGGAGTTCGGCCTGAAGCGGTTCGTCGACTTCATCATCCGGCGCGAGGCCGACGGGCTGTCGGTCCCCGAGACGCTGCGGCGCCTCGTCCACAGCATTCTGGAGCACCACGCGGGGCGCCTGGACGACGACGCCACCGTCCTGCTCCTCGAATGGCACGGGCCCCTCGGTGCGGAAGACGCTCCGGAGCGGCTCAAGAGCGGCTGAGCCCGGGGCAGGGGCCGAGCCCCAGGGCGTCCATGAGCATCGGGTACGCCTCGTGCAGGTCGCGCTGCCAGTACGGCCAGTCGTGCTGCCCGTCGAAGAAGCGGGCGGTCACCGGGACGCCGACGGCCCGCAGCCGGTCGACGAACGCGTGCGCGTGGTCGTTCGCGCCCGCCTCGACCGGGTCGGTGAACGGCAGCCCGCCGAGCGACCCGGCCTTCCCGTTCCCGCTCGCCACCCAGAGCCGGACGCCGCGCAGCCGCCCCGCGAGGTCGGTCGGGTTGTGGGCGTGCCAGATCTCGGCCTGGTCGTCGGGGTCGCCCCACACCCGCCGCCAGTCGGTGCCGGGGCAGGCCAGGGACGGCCCCCAGCCGGTCGAGTCGTCGCCCGGCTCGTGGCCGTACAGGGTGTCGAGGTAGCCGCTGAACGCCGCCGCGGCGGCGAACGCCCCGGGGAACCGGGCCGCGTACAGCATGGCGCCGAGGCCGCCCATGGAATTGCCGGCGATCACGCGTCGCGTCCCCGCGCGGTAGTCCCGTTCGAGGACGCCGCGCAGTTCGGTCATGTGGAACGTCTCCCAGCGCGGCGGGCCGCCCTTCCCGTAATTCCACCAGTCGGAGTAATTGCCGCAGCGGCCGCCGTTCGGCATGACGACGATGACGCCGGCGCCGGCGGTGAGTTCCGCGACGTCGGTGTCGCGCGTCCAGGCGGTGTAGTCGTCGACGCCGCCGTGCAGCAGCCACAGCGCGGGCCAGGTGCGCTTCGCGTCCCGCGACCAGCCCGGGGGGAGCAGGAGCCGCACCTTCTGGCGGCCCTCCATGGCGGGAGAGGCGATGGTCAGGTCGAGGATGCGGGGCGCGACGGCCGTCTCGGCGACGACCTCGGCGCGGGGAGGGTCGGCCGTGGACCGGTCCGCGAGCACGAGGGGCAGGAGGAGCGCGAAGGCCCCCAGCCATGCGGCGGGGGCAGGGGGACGGAGCAACGCGGGGCCTTCCGGGGACACCGGCGGCGAAGAGGCGCCGGCCTTGGGAAAGGAAGAGATCCTTTGCGTGGATTTTCTCTCCCCGTTCCCGGGATTCCCGGCCCTCACGGTCCGAAGCGCGACCGGAAAAGCTTATAAAATGCATTTCCCCGGAACGGCAAAGAACGCGCCGGGTGCCCCCCTGGCGGCACCCGGCGCGTTGGCGGGACGGGTCTGTCAGGTCCCGGAGGCCGCCTCGGCGACCGGCGCGTTCACGTAGCGGACGGCCCACCGCACCACCCCGCGGGCCATGCTGTACAGGATGAACGCCACACCGACCAGCGGCAGGACGAGCAGGACGATCTGGAGCCCGGAGGTGAGCAGCGTGAGGGGGTCCGCCCCGTCGGCGGCGGCGGACGCGAGCCTGCGCATCATGCCCCAGTCCTGGGCCACCAGCCCGGGGACCTGGGTGATGATCAGCACGATCTGGAACGCCAGCATGGGGATCACCGTCAGCACCCAGACCGAGACGAAGATCTGGGGCCAGCGCTTGAGGTCTTCGAGCCGGGCGTCGGCGGGGCGCCGCAGGAGCGTCCGGCGCAGGATCGGCCCGATGTACCGGAACAGGTCGGGGATGCCGATGAGGTCCGACATGATGTAGTACCCGTCGAACCGGAGCGTCGGCAGCAGCTGCTGCACGATCTCCAGGTTGACGTAGACGATGGCGACCAGCAGCGGCGCGAACTCCGTCTGCGCGTACAGCAGGGTCAGCCCGATGACGAAGATGCCGTTGAAGTAGACGCCGGCGAGGTCGGTGCGGAGCCGCCCCCCGCGGCCGAGCCTGTACGACTCGGTGATGTCGGTGTAGAACGCGGGCCACACCAGGTAGATGCCGCAGCCCATGACGCCCGGGCGGACGCCGCCGTACCGGCAGGCCGAGGCGTGCCCGACCTCGTGGAACGCGCAGGAGGCGATCCCGAGCGCGATCACCAGGAGGATGCTGACCGGCTTGAGGATCGCCATGGACATGGCGTCGGCGATCGACCTGGATGTGAGGACCCAGACCTCGCCGGCCACGAACGCGGCGAGCACGGGCGCCATCACCCAGGGGCGGAACAACCAGGCGAACAGGCCGCCGATGAACCAGGTGACCGACTCGGGGAACACCGCGATCTTGAACTTGAGCGCCAGGAACGGGTCGGACCGCACGCTCTGCGGCGCGGTGCCGTCGCTGAAGGTGGTGACGCCGAGCGGGGCGAGCTTGCGGTCCACCAGGTAGACGATCTGCTCGGCGGACAGCCGTGCGCCCGCCTCCCGGCTGACCGAGTCGGCCACCGTGGCGAGCGAGGCGGCCACGTCGCCCTCGCCCGCCAGGTGGCGGTGCTCGTGCAGCGCCTTGGCGACCAGGAAGAGCAGCGGAGGCAGCCGGACGAGCTGCCGGTTCGGCAGGCGGACCAGCTGCGGCGGCTCCCGGTACCCGGAGTTCTTGAACTCGCCGACGAGTTCGGCGCCGTCCACCAGTGCGGGCAGGGCGAGGGCGGCGGGCGCGCTCATCGGTTGTCGTGCACCACGACGGCGGGAATGCAGGACACCGTGGAGGCCGGAGCCTCGGCGAGCAGGCCGGTGCCAAGCAGGCCGGTCGTGCCGGCGGACTGGGTGGCCTGGCAGGCGTAGAAGACCTCGGTGTCGCCGCCGTGGCCGCCGCCGGGCCGGGCGGACAGCGCGAGCCGCCGCGGCAGGACCTCCGCGGTCAGCCGGTCCAGTTCCGCATAGGTGAGCCGCTGAGGGTTGGAAGAGCTCATGGGATCGCTTTCGCTTCGCTGTAGGAAGGGGGAAGGGCTGGCGGAAGCCGCCAGCCCTTCCGATTGCGAGCAGAAGCCCGCGGTTACGCGCGCTCGGCTCAGTGGCCGGAGATCGCGGCGCCCGGCACGCAGGACTGCGAGCTGGCGTCGGTCTGCGCGTGCAGGCCGACCAGCTGCAGCAGACCGCTGTCGGGACGGGTCTGCTGGCTCTGGCAGGCGTTCATGATCGCGGTCGTGCCGCCGTCGCCGCCGCCGTGGTTGAGGTTGACGTTCTCGTTCTCGCCGCCCCCGACGAGAAGGGTGGACAGCACGGCGCGCTCCGGCAGGACCTCACCGGCGAGCTTGTCCAGCTCGGTGTAGCTGAAGGACTTCATGTGGTTCCTTTTCTTCCTTGTCACGCCCGGATCTCAAGGTGGATACCGGATGTCCCTTCCCTCGTCCCAGGTCGGAGCGAGGTAGCTCTACGTATAGCAGATGTGACGCACGGTGGCCAAGTGACCCTCCGGGTGGCAGGTTCCTCGCGTCGGCGCACAGGCATGAGTGGCCCGTGATGGGTAGGGGATCTCACATTCGCGCTGATCAGGAGGAGTGCATGGCCGAGAGCAGCTTCAGCATCGACGTCGCGGCGATCCGGGAACGCGCCCGCGCGAAGATGACCGACGGCCCCGTGACCGCGGGTTACGGCCGCCGTGCCGAGGAGGTCGTCGGCGTCCTCAACGACGTCCTCGCCACCGAGATCGTGTGCTGGATGCGCTACGCGCAGCACGCGATCAGCGCGACCGGGATCGACCGGGCGCAGGTGGCGGCGGAGTTCAGCGAGCACGCCGACGAGGAGCGCGGCCACGCGATGCGGGCCGCGGAGCGCATCAGCCAGCTCGGGGGGCGGCCGGACTTCGATCCGAAGACGCTGGCCGAGCGCTCCCACACCACCTACAGGACGTTCGACGAGAACGACCTGAAGAGCATGCTGGAGGAGAACCTCGTCGCCGAGCGGATCGTCATCGAGTCCTACCAGGAGATCATCCGCTGGCTCGGGGACGGCGACGTGACGACCCGGCGGCTGATGGAGCACATCCTCGCCGAGGAGGAAGAACACGCCGACGACATCATGGACCTGCTGGGGATCTGACATGGAATTCGGATACACGCTGCTCTGCGAGCAGACGCCGCCCAAGCAGCTCGTCACCGACCTCGTGGAGGCCGAGGAGGCTGGGTTCGCCTACTCGGTGATCTCCGACCACTACTTCCCGTGGCTGGAGAGCCAGGGCCACTCCGCCTACGCCTGGTCGGTGCTCGGCGCGCTCGCCCAGGCCACCCGCCACATCCCGCTGATGACGTTCGTGACCTGCCCGATCATGCGGTACCACCCGGCCGTGGTGGCGCAGAAGGCCGCCACGATGGGCGTGCTGTCCGACGGCCGGTTCACGCTCGGCCTCGGCGCGGGGGAGAACCTCAACGAGCACGTCGTCGGGCGCGGATGGCCGTCGGTGGACGTCCGGCACGAGATGTTCGCCGAGGCCGTGGAGATCATCCGGGCGCTGTTCGGCGGCGACTACGTCAACTACCGGGGCCGCCACTTCACCGTCGACTCCGCGAAGCTGTACGACCTGCCCGACGAGCCCGTCCGGATCGGCATGGCGGCCTTCGGCCCCCGGGCCGGCCGGCTCGCCGCCGAGCACGCGGACCTCCTCATCTCCGACCAGCCCGTGCCGGAGGTCGTGGAGCTCTTCCGCAACGAGGGCGGCGCCGGGAAGCCCGTCTACGGGCAGATCCCCGTGGCCTTCGGGCACGACTATGAGGAGTGCAGGCAACGCGCCCACAGCACGTGGAAGTTCTCCGCCCCGGCGTGGAAGGTGATGGCCGAGCTGCCGGGCCCGGTGAACTTCGAGGCCGCCACGAAGACCGTCCGTCCGGAGGACGTCGTGGAGTCGGTCCCGTGCGGCGACGACGTGGACGACTACGTCGAGGCGGTCCAGGAGTGGGCGGACGCGGGCTTCACCCACATCTCGTTCTGCCAGTCCGGGCCTGAGCACCAGAAGGACTTCCGGACCTGGGCGGAGGCGGACCTCCTGCCGGCCCTGCGCGAACGCTTCGGCTGACACGCCGGTCCGGTCCCTCGCGGGGCCGGACCGGCGCGCCGCCCGTCACTGGGCGCAGTACTGGCTCTGCTTGCCGATGGCCCGGTAGGGGCAGTCGGCGTATTCGGCCAGCCGCAGCAGGGCCTCGCGGCTGCGCTGGACCTCACCGGCGATCGCGGACGGCGGCGGGTAGAAGCTGCCTCCGGCCAGCTCGAACGTGAACGAGAAGATGCGCTGCTGCCCCCATGTGTAGTCGTCCGTGGTGCCGTCGGTGATGTAGAGGTCGCTGGACTGCTCGGGAGCGAAGCCGTTCGTCGAGGCCAGTTCCCGGCCGATGGTGCGGTGGGCGGCCTCCTCGTCGGCGGACATCGAGCCCGGCACGGTGTTGTTGTAGGTGTAGCCGAACGGCCACAGCACCAGTTCCGCGTCCGAGTGGATGTCCAGGAACATCCCGAGCTGCTGCTTGCCGCCCACGACCCGGCTGCGCACGAAGTCGGCGAGGACCTTCGTCTCGACGGCGGACTCGGGGCCGGTGCCCCGGTAGGTCTCGCTGGAGCCGTTGCCGGAAGAGCCGCCGCAGCAGCCCCACTTGTAGGCGAAGTTGCGGTTCAGGTCCGTGCCCGTGGACGTGGGGTTGGGCTGGCGGTTCTTGCGCCACATCCGTCCCGGCTGCGTGTCGCTGGTCATGTCGTAGACCTGGCCGTCGGGGTTGACCATCGGCATCACGTAGATCTCGCGCGTGTTCACCAGGTTCGTGATCCGGCTGTCGGACCCGTACCCGGTGGTGAGCTGCCCGATGTAGTCGAGCGCCTGCTCGGCGGTGAGCCGCTCGCGCGCGTGGATGTTGGCGATGATCATCACTTCGGGCTCGTTCTCGTCCGTCGCGACGTTGTCACTGATCTTCACGCCGACGATGTCGCGGCCCTGGTAGGACTTGCCGACGACGAACTGGCGGGCGATCTGCGGGTGGGCGGCGACGACGGAGTCGACCTCCTGCCGCATCTCGGCGAACGTGTGGTACGAGGTCGCGGCGGTGCTGGGGGCCGCGCTCGGGTCCGCGGCCCGGACGGGAGCCGGCCTCACGGAGAAGCCGAGCCGCCGGATGGCCCTGACCTCCGAGGGGATGGCGCTGACCTCCAGCCCGTCCGCCCGGACGGCGCCGATCGCCGCTCCGGTCCGGGCGACCTGGCTGCGCTGCTGACCGGTCCGGGGACCGGTCACGACGTACTGGCCGGCGGTCTCGGGGCCGGGCGCCGAGGCGGCGGACGGCGCGGCGAGCCCGGTGAGGGCCAGCGCCAGCGCCGACGGGACGGCGAGCAGGGAACGCAATCGGCGGGAGGTTCTCATGACGGGGTACCTGCCGTTCGGCTCTGCGCGCCCGCTCGTCGCGCGGCGGGGTCTCCTGCGGACGCTCACGGACGCTCGCGATCCCGTCACGATGGACCGGAACCGCCCGCCTGACAATGGTCGGGCGGCCGGTCCAGGCGGGCGTTACGGGAACTGAGGCCACGGGCGAAACGCCAGCTCACAGATGCCGCGCCATCGAAACGGAACCGGATTTTCAATGCCGATCAGAGCGAATCTGAAATTTCACATCCGCCTGGACGCTCCCTCGTAAACCCGGTGCCCTGTTGGCGCTATGTAACCGGTTCTTGCCAGGCGTGCATCCCTTCTCGCCGCTCCGGCGTAAGGAGGCCGCAGTGCCGGCGCCGAAGAAGACCACTGATCACGAATACGTCTGTATCCTGCATGGATACGCACTTACGGACATGCGCAGGGGCATTTTATGAACAGTGTCATCTTCAGATAACCGCAGAGTGTCGTTTGGGTATTGACCACTCAACAACCCTTGTCTATGGTCTCTGTTAGAACGCGTTCTACTCCGGTCGGAACCCATGTCGAGGGCGACAGGGCGGTTCCCCGGCCCGGTCCCTTGATTCGCGGCGGCCTCCCCACCGGCCATGGGCGGAGCCGCGCATGAATCGACGGACCTCCCACCCCACCCTTCGGGTGCAGGCGCGACGCCCACCGTTCGAAATGAGGACCCCCCTTGTCTCGCACCACGAAGATCGCCGCGGTCGCCTCGGCCGCGGTCGCGGCCACCGCCACCGCCACCGTCGCCCTGACGGCCTCCCCCGCACTGGCCGTCAACACCGGGACGTTCACCGCCACCCTCAACGGCACCATGGTGATCGACGCGGGAGTCCCGGCCAGCTGCACCAGCTCCGTACTGAAGGGCACGGTCCTGTCGGGCGGCGTCAACGCGTCCTACACGTCAGCGAGCGCCGGCGGCTGCGGGGTCACCGTCACTCCCGGGGCCCTGCCCTGGAGCGGCACCTTCAGCGGCACCACCGTCAAGATCAACAACTTCTCGATGAGTGCGATCGGCTGCACCTACGGCGGGACCCTGACCGGCACCGCCTCGGCCACGAACTTCCCGTTCACCGCGACCTTCACCAACCAGGTCGTCCCCAAGACGAGCGGCTTCCTCTGCCCGTCCTCGGCCAAGATCACGGCCAAGTACGACTACAAGCAGCCCTGATCCCCGGCGGGGGCGGCGCCGGACCTGACGTCGACCGGACCCGCCCCCGCGCCGTGACCCCGGCTCTCCGCCGGGGTCACGGCACTCGGCCGAAGGGCCGTCAGCGCAGTTCGTAGGCGCGGATGGTCTCCTGGGTGATCGAGCTGCCCCGGCCGTCCTCGGCCTGGACCCGCAGGGACACCGTCCCCTTCCCGCGCAGACGGGCGACGCCGTCCCGCAGCGGAACGTCCGTCCACGTCACGCCGTCGTCGAACGACGTCTGGAGGGACAGGCGGCGCAGCGGCGCGGACGAGCCGTCCTGGTGGGCGACCGTCAGCCTCAACGTCCGGGAGCGAGTCCTGTTCCGCGGGTCGAGAGCCGCGTCGTAACCCACCTGGAGCAGCGGAAGGACGGTGAGATCGGCCGTGCGCGCGGAGCGGAACGTCCACGACGTCCTGGCCCGTGTGGACAGCCGGGCCCAGGGGGCGCTGTTGGCGAAGTCGAATTCGACCCGGTATTCGGCGTTCTCCGGGGTCGTCACCAGGGTGCCGTTCGCCTTGTGGGCGGTCTGCGCGATCAGTTCGCCGTCCCGGTGGACGCGGAAGTCGGTGGTGAAGCCATTCGGGAAGGAGCTGGAGTAGACGTCGGCGAAATTGCGTGCCGCGTCCGCCAGGCCGACGCGGAGCCGGATCTGGTCGCCGGCGCGGACGATCGGTGACTGCGCGCTGATGCCGCCGGTGAGCGGTCCCTTGTTCCAGCTGTGCGCGTCGCGCTGCCCCGCCCTGTAGGAGGACCATTCCGTCTCGCCGAGCACGACGTGCGGCGTCTCCGGGCCGGGGAAAGCGTTGTTGTAAGGCTGCTCCGGAGTGACCGCCATTGCGGACCACCGCGTTTTCGGATCGGCTGAGACGTACTCCACGCGCGTTCGCGGAGTACCCGTGACCGGGTGGGCGTATGCGAGGGCGAATTCTTCCCAGGGGCGCTTGCTGTAGCGCGCGGCGGTCATGGCGCCATCGCCGTGGTAGGCGCTGTCGATCCGCGCCAGATCCCTTGTGCGAGCGACGTAGTCCAGCTTCTCGGGAATCCGCCCCTCCTCCGGAAACACGAGGTCGTACTGGTAGGGACTGTCCACGATGCCCTTGGCCGTGACAGTCGCCCGCTCCCGCAGGAGAGCCCGTCCTTCCTCATGGGACAGACGGACTGTGGGTACCTTCAGCGGCTTCCCGTAGTCGCCCGGGTCGTCGTTCACGCCGGGAGCGTCGTTGTAGACGGCGACCATGCGCGCGCCCGCCTTGGCGGCCCTTTCGACCTGCTCGGCGACGGGCACGCCGTCGCGGCGCTGGACGAGGGCGAGCCGGCCGCGCAGGTCGGCGCCCGGCCGGTCCCCGTCCGCGACCCGCATCTCCGCGCTGCCGTCGAGGCGCGGGAACTGGTCCGAGGTGTCGCTGAAGTAGGCCGCGGGATAGTACTGGGGGCGCAGCGCCCGGCTCCCCGCCCGCATCGTGATCGCGGGCGCCTCCAGCCGCCACCGCGTGTAGGCCTCGAACGTCCCGGTGCGGACCCGCTCGGTCGGCTGGAGGAACACCCGCTCCTCCAGCATCGAGCCGTCGCCCAGGTAGACGCCCTCGTCCACGGCCTGCCCGTTCGCGGTGCCGCGCGTCCACATCAGGTGGCTGACCGCCCCCGGTCCGGGCGCGGTGGCGTGCTCGGGCGTCCGGACCGTCGCCTCCCGCGCCTTGCGCGCGTCCAGGACGATCTCGGTGTCCCCGGTGATCTCGATCTCCGGGTAGCCGACGAGGCTGTAGTCGAGCGGCTTGCCGCCGTCGGTGCTCGGCGCCCACGACGGCATCGTCTTCACGATGCCCATGACCGAGTAGGTCCCCGGCGCCAGCCGCACGCAGTTCGAGTCGTTCCAGCCCTCGTCCGTGCAGGGGCCGTCCGGGTCTCCCGGCAGCGGCCGGTGCGCGTTGCCGAGCGAGGCGTCCTTCACGTTCAGGAAGCCGACCGCGCCGGGGCCGGGCCGCCCGTCCCGCGCGATGCTCCTCACCCGGACGGTGACCAGCTCGCCGGACGCCTTCGCCTTCGGCTCCGGCGCGGCCGGCCGCCGCTCGTGCAGCGCCGTCACGTTGTACCGTTCCGGGTCGTCGCCGAGCCGGTCGACGGGGACGACGTACAGGTCGCCTCCGCTGTGCCGGACGGAGAACGCCGGATCGCGTCCCGGCGCGGGCGTCACGGTCGTGCCGCCCCCCGCGACGTGCACCGTGTCACCGGTGGGCAGCGTGACGTCGAATGCTCCGGCCTCCGCCCGCAACGCGGACGCGGGCGCGGCGTCCGCCGCCGCGGGCGCGGCGAGCGCCAGCGCGCCGATCCCCAGGGCCGCCGCGGTTCTCGACCACATGGCCATCCCTCCCCAAAAAGTGGATCTTGATTGTCGGGCCGGCCGCCGCGGCCGATCCAGGGAAGGCGCTGGCGGCTTCCGCCATGGCGGGAACCCGTCAAACGGACCGGGAAGCCGTAGATTTAGGACGTGTCCGATTCGCCGCTCCTGGAGGGGCTCGGGGTGACCGCCGCCGAGGAGGGGGCGTACCGCGCCCTGCTGCGGGAGGGCCCGTCCACCCTCGCCGACCTCGCCGCGCGCCACGGCGCGTCCGTCGCGGCCCTGCGCCGCCTCCTGCCGCGCCTTGAGGAACTCGGACTCGTGACCCGCCTGGCCGGACGTCCGCTGCGACTCCTCGCCACCCCGCCCCACGTCGCGGTGGAGGCCCTCGTCGCCAGCCGCCAGGAGGAGATCGCCCGCAGCCGTGCCGCCATCGGCCCGCTGCTGGCCGAGGCCGCCCCGCACCCGGAGGAGCTCGTCGAGGTCGTCAGCGGCCGGACGGCGGTGTCCCGCCGCTACCTGCAGCTCATGAACGGCGCCCGCGAGGAGCTGCTCGTCCTCGTCCAGCCGCCGTTCGCGACCGACGCCGCGGTGTCGAGCGACGAGCAGGAGCGCACCATGCGCCGCGGCATCACGGTGCGCGGCATCTACGGGCCCGAAGCGCTCGACGAGCCCCGCGCCCTGGAGTACGTCCGCCGCGCCGTCGCGTCCGGCGAGCAGGCCCGCCTCGGCGCCGTGCCCATCAAGCTCGCCGTCGCCGACCGCCGCACCGCGATGCTGCCGCTCACCTCCCAGCACGCCAGCTCGGTCGACAGCTCCCTGATCGTCCACCCGTCCGCCCTGCTGGACGCACTGGTCTCCCTCTTCGAGGCCCTGTGGCGCTCCGCCGTCCCGCTCCCCGGCGAGGACGCCCCGGACGACGCCGTCCTCGCCCTCCTCGCCGCGGGCCTCACCGACGACGCCATCGCGCGCCGCCTCTCCATCAGCACCCGCACGGTCCAGCGCCGCGTCCGCGACCTCTGCGACCGCCTAGGCGCCCGCACCCGCTTCCAGGCCGGCGCCCTCTACACCCGCCACCTGGACCGATGACACGCCCCGGTTCGGTATCGCGCGAAGGACCACATCGGCAGTCCGGCTGACGAGCCGCCTCCGCCGTCGCATCCTGGATCGTGACGCGGGTCGCTCACTGTGAGGCCATGCCCGGTTCGCCGCCCGCCCTGCACCATTTCCTGGTTTATCGACCGGTGTAGTTGATAAATCCGCACCAGCCCGCACGGTCCCTCTTGCCGGTTTCCGAAACCGGTGGTCGATCGCTCCCCGAGCGGCGGCCACCGGTTCGCGGAACCGGTGGCTTGTCGCTCGCGGAGCGCTCCGGCCTCTCACAACCTAGAGGGGCAGGACTATGTCCTCTTCACTCGACCCCGGCCGGCTCGCCGGCAGAGGTCTCATCGTGGCCAGCCTGGTGTCGTCAGGCATCGGCTACGCCTTCACCACGAGCTACCACGCGCTGGAGGTGGCGGCACCGATGCAAACGGTCGGTGCCCTCGCCCTCTGCGTGCTGATGCTTCTTACAGGACGGTCTCCGTTCAGGCAGTACGAGCGGCCCATGTGGTGGCTGATCGGCCGCCTGGCCGTCGGGAACGCCGCCGTCGCGGTCCTCTACCCGTACGCGGTGTCGCGCCTGAACCTGGGCACCGTCGCCGCCGTCGTGGTACTCGGCTACCTCTCGGTGGGCTCCAAGAGGATCTGGCACTTGAGGGCCACCGCGTGGGGGTTCAAGCACCTGTGCGGGCGCTCGCTCGTGCTGGGCGGGATCCTCATGCTCAACTGGCCCCTGCAGGGTGAGATCGTGGGCCTGCTGTGCGCTTTCGGCAGCGCATGGTGCGTTTGGAACACGGTCACCGTGCTGGGGAAGATGAAGGACCACGGACTGGCAGACCAGGGCGCCACGCTCGCCAACCTGCTGGCGGCGCCGGCGCTGTTCGTGCCGGTGTTCCTCCTGCGGGGCGGTGACTGGGTGTCCCCGGACCTGTTCTTCGTGGCCGGGCTGGCAGGTCTGCTCACGCTGATGCTGCCGGTCGTCCTGACCAACGCCGCGCTCCGTCGTATCTCGGAGCTCGACGTGGGTGTCATGCAGTCGCTCTCGACGCCGGTCCACGCCATGGTGGCGCTGGCCGGCGCCGCGATGGGGCGGCTGCCCTCCGACCAGCGGCTGACCTTCTTTCCGGAGTGGGTCGCCATCCTCCTGATCGCCGGTGCCGCCTTCGGGGTCTCCTCCCTCAAGGAGCCTTCCGGCGGTGCGGTCCGCGTCAGGGCGCAACCGAGCGGCAAGTGACGCGCCGCTGACCCAACCCAGCGGGGGCTGACGCCTCCGCTGACCCGCAACGGCGGAGAGGGCACCCCTTTCCGCCGTTGCACTGCGACTTGTAGGTGAGTGGGGCTCGCCGCGCGAAAACCTGACCAAGATGCTAACTGTTCGTTACTGATCGACTACTTTATGACATGGTGGGGAAGGTGTCCACGCATCCCTTATCCGAGGTGCGTGGAGGCGATGCCCCGATGAGCGAGATCCCGACACCGTCCGGCGCGACCGGCTCGTTCGGCGCGACCGGCCTGCCCAGTACGACCGTCCGGCCCGGCGACAGGCGGTATCCGGCGCTCAGCCGCGGGTTCAACCAGCGGTGGATCGGAGAGCCCGAGTACGTGCGGCTGGTGCGGTCGCCCGAGGAGGCGCGGACGGCGCTCGCCGAGGCGGTGCGGGAGCGGCCGGCCGACCCGCGGCGGACGCGGATCACGGTGAAGGCGGGCGGGCACTGCTACGAGGACTTCGTCTGCGGCTCCGACGTGCGGGTCATCCTGGACGTGAGCCCGATGTGCGGGGTGTCCTACGACGCCGCGATGCAGGCGTACTGCGTGGAAGCGGGGGCGACGAACTGGCACGTCTACAGTCACCTGTACCCGATCAGCGGCAAGGCGCTGCCCGGCGGGTCGTGCTACTCGGTCGGGCTCGGCGGGCACATCCCGGCGGGCGGGTTCGGGCTGCTGTCGCGGCAGCACGGCCTCACCGTCGACTACCTCTACGCGGTGGAGGCGGCGGTGGTGGACGAGCGCCAGAACGTCGAGCTGGTCGTGGCCCGGCGCGACGACGGCGACCCGTGGCTCCGCGACCTGCTGTGGGCCCACACCGGGGGAGGCGGCGGGAACTTCGGCGTGGTCACGCGGTTCTGGTTCCGGGGCCTCCCGCAGCCGCCGAAGCAGGTGCTGCTCACGGCGCTCGCGTGGGACTGGAAGGACTTCACCAAGGACGAGTTCGCCGCCCTGCTGGGGGCGTACGGGGAGTACTTCCGCGACCACCAGGACCCGTCCTCGGCGGCGGGGAAGCTCTTCGCCATGCTGAAGCTCAACCACGTCAGCAACGGCCAGATCGGGCTGCTGGCACAGGTGGACGTGGACGACCCCGACGGGGCGAGGGCGATGACCGACTTCATCGTGGCCCTCGACGGGCGGATCGGCCCGGCGGCGAGGCCGATGCGCACGATGATGGGCGAGCACTTCGTGCACCTCGAGATCCCGCGCGTGATGCCGTGGCTGACCGCCACCCAGGCGCTGAACGCCAGCGGCGAGAACCGCTGCGGAAAGTACAAGTCGGCCTACCTGCGCAAACCGTTTACCAGTCAACAGATCGATGCGATGTGGGCCTATCTCGGCAAGGAGAAGTACACCGACTACGCGAACAAGCAGGCGCTCATCCAGGTCGACTCGTACGGCGGCGCCGTCAACAGGCCGCTGCACAAGACGGCGGCGCGGCAGCGCGATTCCATTATGAAACTCCAGTACCAGGTGTACTGGACGCAAAATGACGCCTACGAGGACACGCACATCGCGTGGATCCGGGACATCTACAAGGCGACGTTCGCCGCGACCGGCGGCGTCCCCGTCGCGGACGGCGAGACCACGGACGGCTGCTACATCGGCTATCCCGACGCGGATCTGAACGACGGGCGCTGGAACGAGTCGTCCCAGACGTGGGAGACCCTCTACTACAAGGACGCCTACGCGAAACTCCAGGAGGTCAAACGGCACTGGGATCCGGGAAACGTGTTCCGGCACGCCCAGTCCGTCCGTCCGGGGAAGCCGGGGTAGCGGCACAGGCCCGGTAGCGCAGCGTCACGGATCATCTCGCCTTTATTGCATTCGCTGCCAATACTTGCGGCTGTGACGGCGGGGACAGTAGTTTCGTCGGGCGAGCGGAGCGGCGGGCCGGGCGTGGCCCGAGCGGCTGGGGAGTCATGAAGAAGCGTACCGACAGGAAGATCGCCATCGCGGGCACCGCGGCGGCGGCCGTGCTGCTGCCCACCGTCATGGTCGGCCTCGCGCAGGCCGGCGTGGGAGTCCCGAAGGGCAAGTCGGAGGCCAGCGGGAACTCCAAGCCGATCCCCTCGTTCGGCCCCGCGACGCAGCCGTCGGTCCCCGGCGGCGCGTCCGCCTCCCCGACGAAGTCGCCGGGTGCGGCGAAGCTGCCCAGCATCCCGCTGAACAGCAACCCGTTCCGCACCGGGCGAGGGACGCCGAGCCCCACCGACCCCGACAGCAACACCGGCAACCGCGGCAAGAAGCCGCAGATGCCGTCGGGCGCGGCGCCGGGCAAGTACGCCAAGGCCCCCGACGGGGCCGCGATCACGGGCGTCAAGAAGATCAATTCGCGGATCTTCGACGTCACGATCGCCTCGCCGGCGCTGGGCGCCGCCGTGAAGACCCGCGTGATGGTGCCCAAGGGCTGGAAGGCCGGCGCCACCAGGTCGTGGCCGGTCGTGTACGCCTACCACGGCGGCAACAACAACTACCTGTCCTGGACCAAGGACTCCAACATCGAGCAGGTCATCGGTCCCTACGACGCGATGGTCGTGATGCCCGAGGGCGGCTGGAACGGGTCCTACACCAACTGGTACAACGGCGGGAAGGGCGGCATCCCCGAGTGGGAGACCTTCCACATCGGCGAGGTCATCCCGCTGATGGAGCGCAACTTCCACGCCGGTTCGGTGCGCGCCGCGATCGGCCTGTCGTCCGGCGGGCAGGGCGCCATCACCTACGCCGAGCGGCACCGCATGTTCAAGTACGCCGCCTCCTACAGCGGCGCCCTCAACATCACGGCGCCCGGCATGCCGGTCATCCTGACGTCCATGAACCGCGAGGCGGGCACCGCCATCTGGGGCGACCCGATCACCGCGCGGGCGAACTGGCGGGCGCACGACGCGACCGTCATGGTGTCCAAGCTCAAGGGCATCGGCGTCTACGTCTCGTCCGGCAACGGGCAGCCCGGCCCCTACGACAAGGCCGACACCCCGCCCCACGACGCGGGGCGCATCGGCGAGCAGCTGGCCGGCACGATGAACGAGAACTTCGTCGCCGCGGCTCAGAAGGCGGGCGTGCCGGTCACCTCCCACCTGTACGGGCCCGGCATGCACAACTGGAAGTACTGGCGCATCGAGCTGGCCCGCAGCTGGCCGACCATCGCCAAGTCCATCGGCGCCCGCAAGTCCTGACCGCCCGCCCGGCGGCCCGGGGAGCGGCACGGTGAAGGGGTTCGCCCGGCGGGAGTTCCAGCTCGTCCTGCTGCGGCGCATGGCCGACTACCAGCCGGGCCTCGTCGAGGACGCGATCCGGTCGCTCGGCGCCTCGCGCACGGAGATGCGCGAGGTCAACGCCCGGTGGCAGCGCGTCCTGCGGTCCCGGACGTTCCCGCGCGGCCGCCGCCGCTACGAGGCCGTCCTCGGCCCGCCGGCCGCGGTCGAGGAGCGCCCGATCGGCGACGTCGCCTGCGAGACGGCGTGGTGGCCGCCCTTCCCCCTGTGGCCGGGCCTGCGCTTCGAGATCATGATGGGCCCGGACGGCGCCGTCATGCAGGAGTGGCTCGTCCGGGACGAGGGCGTGCCCGTGCCGCGGCTGGACACCGTGGACGACCTCGTCCCGTGGTCCTGCGTCGTCGGCGACGTGGACGCGCGCTTCGGCTCGGTCGCGCACCAGGACGGCGAGGTCCCGAGCCGGTGGCACGCGACGATCGCGGGCCCGGACGGCGCCGTCCTCGTCGCGCACTTCGTCTGGGGGCTCCTCCAGACCGTCGAGAGCGTCTGAAGCGATCCAAGGCCCGGCGGACCGCCGTTGGGGTGATCTTAAGTTTTCGCGGCCCTGGATATTGCGCATCGGTCCCTAACGTGGGGATATGCGAACTTTCGAGGGTCGGCGATGCCCGAAGTAACCGCATACGCCCCCGGATATCCCACCTGGGCCGAGCTGGTCAGCCCGGACGTCCAGGCCTCCCAGCGGTTCTACTGCGAGCTGTTCGGCTGGTACGTCTACACGCTGGCGGGCGACCTCAACGACTACTCGATCTTCACCCTCGGTGACGTCCAGGGCCCGGAGGTCGCCGGCATGCAGCCGCTCGCGGACGACTCGATGGAGCCGACGTGGACGTGCTACTTCCGGACCGACGACATCCGGGGCACCCTCGACAGGGTGCGCGCCATGGGCGGGCAGGAGCTGAGCGAGCCCACCGACCTCTCCAACCTCGGGCGGATGGCCCACTGCGCCGACCCCGAGGGCGCCGACTTCGCCCTGTGGACGCCCTACACCTTCCAGGGCGCGGGCGTCGTGGACGAGCCGTCCGCGATGTGCTGGATGGAGCTGGCCGTCCGCGACGTCGAGGGCGCCCGGCGCTTCTACGGGGAGGTCTTCGGCTGGAGGGCCGTCGACCGCTCCTCCTTCGCGCCCGACTACACCAACTGGAAGGTCGGAGAGTGGTCCGTGGCGGGCATGGTGCCGCTGGCGGAGTGGTGGCCCGCCCACTTCGAGCCCCACTGGATCCCCTACTTCTGGGTCTCCGACTGCGATGCCGCCGCGGCGCGGGCGGCCGAGCTCGGGGCGGTCGTCCATGTCCCGCCGACCGACATCAAGCCCGGCCGCGTCGCCGTCATGACCGACCCGTGCGGGGCGCGCCTCGCCGTCCTCACCCCGGCGGCCGACTCGCGCCTGCGTTACCGTCCGCACGGATGACCGCGGCCCCTCCGCCCGCCGGGCGGAGACGCGAACATTGGGGTGATCTTGGGGATTCGCGTCGGCGGGGATTGCGCGGGCGTCCCTAGCCTGGAGGAACGCGCGCCGCCGGGGCGCGCCGCCAGGGAGGCGATGCCGGAGGTGATCCGATGCCCGAGGTGACCGCGTTCGCCCCCGGCCACCCGTCGTGGGCCGAACTCGCGAGCCCGGACCCGGAGGGGTCCAGGCGGTTCTACCGCGAGCTGTTCGGCTGGTACTCCTACACGCTGACCCTGAGCGACCTCGGTGACTACGAGATCTTCACGCTGGGCGGCGTCCAGGGCCCCGAGGTCGCCGGGATGCAGGCGCTCGCCGACGACTCGGAGACCGCCTCCTGGACGTGCTACTTCCGGACCGACGACGTCCCGGCCACGCTCGCCGCCGTGCGCGAGGCGGGCGGTCTGGAGACGGTGGAGCCCACCGACATCGCCGACCTGGGACGGATGGCCCTGTGCTCCGACCCCGAGGGCGCCGACTTCGCGCTCTGGTACCCGTACAACCTCAAGGGCGCGGGCGTCGTCGACGAGCCGTCCGCGATGGTCTGGGTGGAGCTCGCCGCCCGCGACATCGAACGCGCCCGCCGCTTCTACGGCGAGGTCTTCGGCTGGAGGGCCGTCGACCGGGACTACTACGACTCCGTCTACACCCACTGGAAGGTCGGCGACTGGGCGGTGGCCGGCATGGTCTCCATGGACGAGCACTGGCCGCCCGGCCACGCCTCGCACTGGACGCCGTTCTTCTGGGTCTCCGACTGCGACGAGTCCGCGGCCCTGGCCGTCGAGCTCGGCGCCCACGTCCGCATCCCGCCCACCGACCTCAAGCCCTGCCGGTTCTCCGTGGTCACCGATCCGACCGGGGCCCGCCTGGGCCTGGTCACCCCCACGACGGACGTCCGGGCCGAGCGCGCACGCCCCTGACGGCCGGGCCGGCCGGTCACCGGCCGACGGGCCCGGGGCCGAGGGAGGCCGATCCGGGCGCGGGCAGGGCGTCCTGGGAGTGCAGGCGGCCGAGGAGCATCAGGACGAGCTCGTCGATGACCTCGTCGAGGGTGGCCTCGACCCAGCCGGCGGTCCAGTCGTGCAGGAGGCCGTTGATGCTGCCGATGAACGCCGTCGCGGCGATCCGGTAGTCGCGGTCGGGGATCTCGCTCCGCTCGGCCGCGGCGGCGGCCTCGGCGCAGATGAACTCGACCCAGCGGGCGCGGCGGGTGAGGCGCTGGCGGTCGAGCCGGGGGCTGACGCCGATGATCTCGACGAACGCGATCCGGATGCGGGCCCGGTCGGCGGTGATGCTGGCGGCGTAGGCGCGGAACAGGTGCGCCGTGCGCTCGGCGAGCCCGAGGCCCGCGACGGACGGCAGCGCGGCCAGGACGTCCCGCTCGGCCGCGTCGTTGACCTCGAGGTGCAGTTCGGCGAGGAGGTCCTCCAGCGTGCTGAACTCCTCGTAGAACTGGCGGGTGGACAGCCCGGCCGCCTCGCTGAGCGCCGCGACCGTGGTGCCGCGGTATCCGGGGCCGCGGCCGAACATCTCCAGCCCGGCGTCCAGGAACCGGCGGCGGCGCTCGGCGCGCCGCTCGGCCGCGGACCGGCCGCCGTACCTGCCGGTCGGTGTCGCGCGCCTGCCCGCCACGTGGCTCCCTCCGTCCGTTCGTCCGGCATCTTTCCGCAAATCGGCCTTGTGTCACACATCACCCCCCTGTGGTCTCGCTCACCGGGACTGCCCGGGCCGGGCCCCGCCCGGGCCTCCCCGCGCGCCCGATCATGGTTCGACGCGCGGTGGGAGGGAACCGCGATTTGGTGTTTTTCGGGAGGATTCGAAGGCATTTGATGCCTTTTGCGGGACGCCGGTACTGGGACGAGCGCGCGAAGCTGACCCTCAAGGCCGTCCTCGCGGCGGTCACGGCATGGCTGGTCGCGAAGAACGTGTTCGGCGAACCGCAGCCGTACTTCGCCCCCCTGGCCGCGCTGCTCGGGGTGTACCCGACGGTCGTGCGGTCCGTGCGGGAGAGCCTGGCCTACGGGGGCGGGTTCGTGATCGGCGCGGCGCTCGCGATCCCCGTCGGGCTGCTCGTCGGCCCGAACATCGCCGGCATCGCCCTCGTCGTCGTCCTCGCCATGATGGCGTCGGGATGGCGGCGGCTCGGCGAGCAGGCGTCCCAGGTCCCGTTCACGGCGCTGTTCGCGCTGCTGCTGGGCGGGCACGAGGTCGTCGGCTACACGCTGCCGCGCCTGGCCGACGTCGCGGTCGGGCTCGTGGTCGGCCTCGGGGTGAACGCGGCCGTCTTCCCGCCGCTGTACCTGCGGCGCGGCGAGTACGCGGTCCGGGAGATGCGCGAGACCCTCGCCGACGCCCTCGGGACGCTCGCCGACGACGTCGTCGAGCCCGCCGAGTGGAGCTCGCTGTGGCAGGAGCGCGAGTCCCGGCTGGTGAGCGTCCAGGATCAGGCGCGGTACGCCGTCGAGCAGGGGGAGGCCAGCCTGCGCGCCAACCCCCGCGCGAAGCTGCGCGGCTATCGGCTGCGCTGGCGGGGCGTCCCCGGGCAGTGGCCGGCGCCGGACCTGATGACGATGCTCGACCGCGCGACGGCCTACAGCCGGTCGATCGCGGCGACGCTGCGCCGGCTCGCGGACGCCGACGAGGCGGTGGTTCCGGGAGAGGACTTCCGGCGAGGGTACGCGGCGGTGCTCCGCACGCTCGGCGGCCTCGTCCTGGAACTGCCCGACGTGCCGGACGACGCGGCGCTCGCGGAGGCCGAGAAGATGCAGCACGAGATGGAGCGCCCCCACCTCGGCCCGCGGACCGACGCCCCCGGTCTGTGGGACCCGCGCAAGGAGCTGCTGCGGCTCAGCCGCCTGCTGCTCGACGACCTGCGCGACGGCCGCGCCTAGCGCGCGCGGGCGGACAGCCGCCTCAGCAGGTCGCGGCTCGCGGCGGCCATCGCCGGGGGGACGCCCAGCTCGTCCAGCATGGCCGCCGCGGCCTCCATCTCGGCGGCGCGGCGGTCGGCGTGCCGGTACGTCCCGGCGACGAGCCGGTCCACGGTGTGCTCCCCGGCCGCCGCCAGCTCCGCGACGATGTCCTCGCGCAGCCAGTCCTCGCAGCCGGCCGCCCGCGCCGCCTCCAGCGCCTCGACCACCGACCCGGCCAGCCCCTTGAAGAACACGCTGCGCAGCAGCTTGCGCCCGGCCGCCGCGCCCGCCTCCGCGTCCATCACCTCGACCGCGGCGCCGAGCGGGGTGAGGGTCGCGGCGACCGCCCGGGCTCCCTCCGCGCTGGCCAGCATCGGCGTGCGGAGCCCGCGGCCCGGCACCGGCGCCATGATCGCGACATCGGCGAACCGGGCCCCGGCCCGCCGCGCGAGCGCGTCCAGCTCCCGCTTCAACCCGGGCGAGCCGGTGTTCAGGTCGGCCCACACGGCGCCCCGGGCGGCGCCGATCCCCGCCCGGAGCGCCGCGACGGCGTCGTGCGCGCTGTTGACGCTCAGCACCAGATCGGCCCCGGCGGCGGCGTCGGCCTCGCTCCGCGCCTGGACGATCCCGCCGGACGCGGCGACGGCCGGGTCGTGGCCGCGCACCACCGCCCCCGCCGCCACGAGGTCGCGCGCGATCGCGCCGCCCGCCTCACCGAGCCCCAGTACGGCGATCACCGTCATGCGTCCTCCTCCGCGGCCGGATGTCCCGCGAACCGCTACCCTAGATCACACCAAAATTGGCGACAATCCCGGAGACTCCGTGAGCGACGTGACGGCCGCGATCCGCGAGGCGATCCTCGGCGGCGAGTTCGTGCCGAACCAGCGGCTGGTCGAGGCGGACCTGTCGGAGCAGTTCGCGGCGAGCCGCGCCGGCGTCCGAGCGGCGCTCGCCGTGCTCGCGGGCGAGGGCCTTGTCGAGCGCGTCCAGAACCGCGGCGCCCGGGTGCGCGCCGTCTCCCTGGAGGAGGCCGTGGAGATCTCCGAGGTCCGGATGGTGATCGAGGGGCTGTGCGCGGCGAAGGCCGCCGAGTGCGCGGCTCCCGCCGAGATCTCCGAGCTGCGGACGATCGGCGAGGAGATGCGCGCCGCCGTCGCGTCCGGCGACGTGCTCGGCTACTCCCGGCTGAACGAGCGCCTCCACGGCCGCGTCCGCGAGATCAGCGGGCAGCGGACCGCCTCGGGCGTCCTGGAGCGCCTGCGCGCCCAGAGCGTCCGGCACCAGTTCAAGCTGGCCATGCACCCGGGCCGCCCCCAGGTGTCCCTCCCGCAGCACCTCGCCATCATCGACGCGATCGCCGCCCACGACCCGGCCGCCGCCGAGCAGGCCGCCCGCGCGCACCTGCGCAGCGTCATCGAGGCCCTCGGCGAGATCGCCTCCTAGCCGGAAAACCCTTCGCGCCGGCCCTCTCTCCGCCGTTACGGTCGGCCTGCCGCACGGCACGATCTTGTCCGGCGGCGGTCGTCATCAGAGAGAACCAGGAGGATTCCCGATGACAACAACCACAGCCTTCGCTCTGACCAAGGTTCGCAACATCGGGATCATGGCGCACATCGACGCCGGCAAGACGACGACCGCCGAGCGGATCCTGTTCTACACCGGTGTGTCGCACCGGATCGGCGAGGTGCACGACGGCAACACCGCGCTGGACTACACCAAGCAGGAACGCGACCGGGGCATCACCATCACCTCCGCGGCGACGACCTGCCGCTGGACGGTCCGGGACGCCCCCGGCGGCGCCGAGCACACGATCAACCTGATCGACACGCCGGGCCACGTCGACTTCACGATCGAGGTCGAACGGTGCCTGCGCGTCCTCGACGGCGCCGTGGCCGTGTTCGACGGCGTGGCGGGCGTCGAGCCGCAGTCGGAGACGGTGTGGCGCCAGGCCGACCGCTACGGCGTGCCGCGGATCTGCTTCGTCAACAAGCTCGACCGCGCCGGCGCCGACTTCCTCGCCTGCGTCGACATGATCCGCGAGCGGCTCGGCGCCGTCCCGCTGGTCACGCAGTTGCCGATCGGCGCCGAGTCCGGGTTCGAGGGCGTCGTCGACCTCGTCTCCGGGCGGGCGCACGTCTGGCCGGAGGGCCGGCACGCCGTCGTGGACGTCCCGTCCGGCATGGCCGAGGACGTCCGCCGATGGCGCGGCAGGCTCGTCGAGACGGTCGCCGAGCGCGACGAGCGGGTCATGGAGCTGTACGTGGGCGGTGCGGAGCCGTCGCCGGAGCAGTTGCACGCGGCGATCCGCCGGCTCACGGTCGCCTCCGAGGCGACCCCGGTGCTGTGCGGCAGCGCGTTCCGCAACAAGGGCGTCGAGCCCCTGCTGGACGCGGTGGTGCGGTACCTGCCGTCGCCGCTCGACGTCGCGCCGCCGGAGGTCGGGGACGCCCTGGAGCGGACCCCGCTCTCCGCGCTCGCGTTCAAGATCGTGAGTGACCGGCATCTGGGGCGGCTCACCTTCGTCCGGATCTACACCGGGCGGCTGGCGGCGGGCGCGAGCGTCCTCAACAGCGTCAAGGCGCGCAAGGAGCGGATCGGCAAGATCTACCGCATGCACGCCGACGCCCGCGAGGAGATCGCGTCGGCGGGCGCGGGCGACATCGTCGCGGTGATGGGGCTCAAGCAGACCACCACCGGTGAGACGCTCTGCGACGAGGCGCGCCCGGTGGTCCTGGAGTCCATGGACTTCCCGGCGCCGGTCATCGAGGTCGCGATCGAGCCGCGGTCCAAGGCCGACCGGGAGAAGCTGGGCGCCGCGATCCAGCGGCTCTCGGAGGAGGACCCGTCGTTCCAGGTCCACGACGAGGAGGGGCAGACCGTCATCGGCGGCATGGGCGAGCTCCACCTGGAGATCCTCATCGACCGCATGCGGGAGGAGTTCCACGTCGAGGCCAACGTCGGCCGGCCGCGCGTGGCCTACCGCGAGACGATCCGCACGGCCGTGGACCGGGTCGACCTGACCCACCGCAAGCAGACGGGAGGCAAGGGCCAGTACGCGAAGGTGCAGATCGCCGTCGAGCCCATCGAGGACGGGTACGAGTTCGTCAACCGGGTCACCGGCGGACGGATCCCGAAGGAGTTCATCCCCTCGGTGGACGCGGGCTGCCAGGAGGCGATGCGCTTCGGCGTCCTCGCCGGGTACGAGATGACGGGCGTGCGGGTCACGCTGCTGGACGGCGACTTCCACCCCGTCGACTCGTCCGAGCTCGCCTTCAAGATCGCCGGTTCGCTGGCGTTCGGGGAGGCGGTGCGGCGCGCGTCGCCCGTGCTGCTCGAACCGGTGATGACCGTCGAGGTCACCGCCCCCGAGGAGCATCTGGGCCCGGTGATCGGCGACCTGAACGCCCGCCGCGGGCGGATCGAGGGGACCGGCGAGCGCGCCGGCGCCCGGATCGTGCACGCCCTCGTCCCGCTGTCGGAGATGTTCGGCTACGTCGGGCACCTGCGCGGCATGACGTCGGGCCGCGGGGTGTTCACCATGCGGTTCGCGTCCTACGCGGAGGTCCCGGCCGCGGTCGCCCGGACGCTCGTCTCGGGCTGACGTGAAGGGGGCCCGGCATTCGCCGGGCCCCCTTTTCCGCGCCCGGGTCAGGATCCGGACGGTGCCGCCGCCGGTTCTCGGCGGCGGCCCGCCAGGAGGGCGTCCAGCGCCCCGGCGCCCGGTCCGAGCACCGCGATCAGCAGGAACGCCCAGCAGAACATCGCCGCGCTCTCGCCGCCGTTGCGCAGCGGCAGGAGCGCGTGCGGCTGGTGGACGGTGAAGTACGCGTACGCCATCGAGCCGGACGCCAGGAGGGCCGCGGGCCGCGTGAACAGCCCGGCAAGGACCAGCGCGCCGCAGACGAGCTGGATGAGCGCCGCCCACCATCCCGGCCAGGCGGCCAGCGCGACCGCGTGCCCGCTGCCCCGGTTGCCGCCGAGCACCCCGAACAGCGACGCCGTGCCGTGGCACAGGAACAGCAGGCCCATGACGGCGCGGAACAGCCCGAGCACCGGTCCGCCCAGTCGGTCCATCGGGATCATCCCTCGGTCACCCAGGCGTGCATGATGCCCATGACGTCCGTGAAGCCCTCGTCGGACGCCCGGTAGGACGCGGTGATCCTCAAGATGTCGCCGAGATCGATCCGGCCGATCGGCGAGCCGCCGCACGACGGCATGTTCGAGACCTCGGTCATGCCGTGGTGGTCGACGAACTCCGGCGTGCCGCCCTCCTCCGCCTCGCTGCGGCAGAACAGGCGCCCGGTGGTCGCGTCCTCCGTCCGCACGGCGACGCCGCCGTGGTGCAGGTGCCCGCGGACGTGCACGACGTCGCCCGAGACGGTGGAGCGCCACGTCCTGGACTTCTCGCTCTGCGGCCCCGCGGGGACGTCCCAGGTCGAGTCGGCGCAGCCGCCGGCGTCCAGCCACAGCGGGACCACCGGTCTGATGTGCGAGCCGAGCACCGGCTGGTAGGTGAAGGTGAACTGGACGTAGACGGTCTTCTCCTCGTGCGCGTGGTTCATCAGGTCGGCGAGGAGCGTCCAGCGGTCGAGGGGGCCCATCCGGAACCCGTAGCCGGCCGGGAAGACGCTCTCCATCCGCTCGTTGCCGGACGCCAGAACGCGCCGCGGCCCGCCGCACACGATGTCCCACGCCGCCGAGTTGAAGATGACGGCGTGGTGCAGCATCGGCCCGGTATTGATGTTGGCGTTGCTTCCGTCGGCGTACACGAGATTCGGCTTGAAACCCGTGACGAAACAGCTCTCGCACGGTTTCGCCACGTCGACGGCTATCTGGTTCGGCAGCTCGCCGTGCTCGCCGTTCGCCGCCTTCGGAATGGTGTAGGGGCCGTACCGGAGGGTGACGGTCTGCGGCTGCGCGGCCGGCGCGGCCGGTGCGGCCTGCGCGGCGGCAGGGGCCAGCACGGCCCCGGTGAGCAGCGCGAGCGCGCCGAGCAGTGTGAGGAGCGTTCTTCGGGACAAGGGGTTTCCTCCTTGGGGAGCCGCGCCGAGTGAGAACTGCGGCGCACTTTTTGCATGCGGCGGCCAGGCCCAGAGAGAATGGATTCCGCGCCCTTGCGGGAAAGGCCGTCGCGACGCCCACACAGTGAACGCCGCCCGGCGGCAAGTCAATTGTGCCGGGACACAACCGTGCCGATCAGGCGGATGAGCAGGGTTCCCGCCCGGCCCGCCGGAATGGAGACCGGCGATTTCGCCGACACCCTCGCCGAGACGTTCGCCACACGGCGTGTACGGGGCGCGGACCCGGGAATCGTCGGTCGCGGAGCCGGCGGCCCCACTAGTCTCTGCCGGGGCGGGACACCGGGTCCCGCCGGTCCGCGAGGAGGAGCCCCCAGGTGTTCGAGTCGGTGCTCGTGGCCAACCGCGGCGAGATCGCCGGGCGGATCGTGCACACCGCCCGCGCGATGGGGCTCAAGGCGATCGCGGTGTACTCCGCGGCCGACGAGGGCCTCCCCTTCGTCGCCGAGGCGGACGAGGCCGTCCTGATCGGGCCCGCCGAGCCGTCCGGCAGCTACCTCAACGCCGCCGCGATCCTGGAGGCCGCGCACCGGACCAACGCGCAGGCCGTCCACCCCGGTCACGGGTTCCTCGCCGAGAGCGCCGCGTTCGCCCGGCGGGTGGGCGAGCGCGGCCTGGTCTGGGTCGGCCCGCCCCCGCTCGCCATCGCCCGGATGGGCGACAAGATCAACGCCCGGAACCTGATGAAGGAGGCGGGCGTCCCCGTCGCGCCCGGCGTCTGGGAGCCGGTGCCCGACGCGGCGACGGCGGCCGAGGAGGCCGAGCGCATCGGCTACCCCGTCATGGTGAAGCCCGCCGCGGGCGGCGGCGGCATGGGCCTGGCCGCCGTCCATGACGAGGCGTCGCTGCGCAAGGCGTTCGAGGAGGCCCGCGCCTCCGCCGAGCAGCTCTTCGGCCGGGGCGACATCCTGCTGGAGCGGTACGTCGAGGGCGCCCGGCACGTCGAGGTCCAGATCCTCGGGCTCGCCGACGGCACGGTGGTCGCGCTGGGCGAGCGCGACTGCTCCGTCCAGCGCCGCTACCAGAAGGTCGTGGAGGAGTCCCCGTCCCCCGGCGTCACCCCGGCGCTGCGCGAGCGGATGCTGGCCGCCGCCGTCCGCGCGGGCGAGGCCGTCGGCTACCGCGGCGCCGGCACCGTCGAATGCCTGGTCGACCCCGCCGCGCAGGAGTTCACCTTCCTGGAGATGGACACCCGCCTCCAGATCGAGCACCCGGTGACCGAGCTGGTCACCGGCATCGACCTCGTCGAGCAGCAGTTCCGCATCGCCGCGGGCGAACCCGTCTCGTTCACCTCGGCCGCCCCGCGCGGGCACGCCGTCGAGTTCCGCGTCCAGGCCGAGGACCCGCGGAGCTTCCTGCCCGGGACGGGTGAGATCACGGTGTGGGAGGAGCCCGTCGGCGAAGGCATCCGCATCGACGCGGGCTACGCCGAGGGCAACACCGTCACCCGCCACTACGACCCGCTGCTGGCCAAGCTGTGCGTCCACGGCGACGACCGCGCCCACGCCCTGGCCCGCGCCCGCGCCGCCCTGGAGGCGTTCCACATCGAGGGCCCGCCGACGAACCTGCCGTTCCTGCGCGAACTGCTCGACCGCCCTGAGTTCGCCGACGGGACCTACGACACCGGGCTGGTCGCGCGCATGCGCGGCCACCAGGCCCCCTGAGCGCGGCCTCCGCGCCCGTCGTAGAGTGACGCCGTGTACTGCGACCGCTGCGGCGAGCCCGCCGAGGGCGACCACACCTCCTGCCGGACCGCCCGCCGGATGGAACCGCCCCGCTACTGCCCCGACTGCCGCCGCCGCCTGATAGTCCAGGTCACGCCGGCAGCCTGGACGGCCGAATGCTCCGCGCACGGCCCCCTCGAACCCGCGGACCAAGCCCCCTAACGGTTCGCCTAGGCGAGAGGCCGGGCGTTCTCAGGGCTCTTCACCCGCGACCTCCGCGCATACGAGGAGCCGCGTCCGCGTCCCGGAACGACATGGCGTAGGTGATGAGGTCTACGCCCGGGGCCGGGGCCCAGTCGTGGTCGGGGGTGCGGACGAAGCCCATCTTCTCGTACATCCGCTGCGCGGACTCCATGTTGCGCTGCGTCGACAGGCGCAGGCCCGAAAGGCCGGCTTTGCGGGCCTTCTCGATGCAGGCGCGCACCATGGCGCGGCCCGCGCCCCTGCCGCGGGCGTCCTCCAGAACGGCGAGCATGCGGAACTCGGCCTCGTCCGGTCCGGCCAGATCCGCGTAGGGGGTGCCCGGCGGGCAGTACGCGACGGCACCGGCGATCCGCCCGGCGTCTTCGGCGACGAGCAGTTCGGCTTTCGCGGCCCGGTCGGCGGCGTCGCGCAGCTTGTGCACGTACGGGGACTCCGGGCTGACCAGGCCGCCGCGCACGTAGACCTCCACGGTCAGCTCGCCGACGAGGTCGTACTCGTCTGGGCGCGCCGTCCGGACGATCACTTGACGTCCTGGCAGGACGACTCGGCGGGGAGGAGGGGGCGCAGGCGGACGGAGTAGGTCTGGCCGCCGCTGCGCCACGCGGTGTCCGGGTTCGTGGCGGGAACCTTTTTGGCCGGGGCCACCGTGCAGATCGCACCGGCGACTGGGACGCCCTTGCCGAGCGGCTCCAGCGGCCACGCCTTGACGGTGGCGCTTCCCGTGGTGGGCCCGGCGAGGACGGCGGTCTTCTCCGGCCTGTACGGGGCGGGCTTCCCGGTGAGGTCGGACGCGGGCCAGGCGGCCGGGTCGAGGCGCCGGAGGAAGCGGCCCTCCGGGCCCGACTGGGCCTCGGGCTGGATGATCCGGGTCGTCGCGCCGTCCATGGCGACCACGATCGTGATCGCGTCGGCGACGCCGCCGGGCCCGACCGAGTGGGAGCGGGCGAGGCCGGCCGCGCGGGCCCCGTCGAGGAGGCGCCGCAGCGCCTCGGGCTTCAGGCGGTACTCCGTCGGCCCGCCCTGGGCCGAGGCGACCGCGCGGCCCGTGGAGTAGAGGGAGAAGTCGGGGAGGCTTCCGGGACCGCCGAGACCGGCGATGCCGCCGGTCTTGCGCCACCGCAGGACGAGCTTCTCGCCCGTGGAGGTGCCGCCCGGCGAGGACGAGGACGAGGACGGGGCGGGCGCGGGGGAGGAGGGCTCGGCGGTGCCGGAGCCGTCGCCGCAGGCGGCCAGCGCGGCGCCGGCGGTCAGGACGACGCAGGCGAGTGCCGGCGCCCGGCGGGAGCGTGTGTACGGACCGGCCATGACGGTTGGACGCTCGGCGGCCCGCCCGGGTTCCGCCGATTCCGGGAACACCCGGCGACGGGCGGATTCCGGGCCCGCGCTAGTGTGCCGATCTGTGAGTGTGCTCGTTGTGACCGGGACCTGCACGGGTGTGGGGAAGACCGTCGTCACCGCGGCGCTGGCCGCGGTCGCCGCCGCGCGCGGCGCGTCGGTCGCCGTCGTCAAGCCCGGTCAGACGGGCGTCGCCGGCGGCGAGCCGGGCGACCTCGACGAGGTCCGCAGGCTCGCCGGGATCGACGACGTGCACGAGTACGCGCGCTTCCCCGACCCCCTGTCCCCGGCCGCCGCGGCCCGCCACGCGGGGATGCCGCCCGTCCGGATGCCGGACGTCGCCGAACGCGTCCGGGACCTGGCGTCCGGGCGGAGGCTGGTGCTGGTCGAGGGGGCGGGCGGGCTCCTCGTCCGCTACGACGAGGAGGGAAGCACGATCGCCGACCTCGCGCGCTGGCTCGGCGCCGCGGTCGTGGTGGTGGCCCGGCCCGACCTCGGCACGCTCAACCACACCGCGCTCACCCTGGAGGCGATGGCGCACCGCGGCGTGCAGCTCGCCGGGGTGGTGATCGGCGCCTGGCCGGACGAGCCGGACCTCGCCATGCGCAGCAACATCCGCGACCTGGAGACCATCGCGGCACGCCCGCTGTCGGGCGCGCTGCCCGCCGGCGCCGGGGCCATGGACCCGGCGGAGTTCCTCGTGGCCGCGCACCGCGGCCTGGCCCCCTCGTTCGGCGGCGGCTTCGACGCCGCCGTCTTCCGCGCCGCCTTCGGCCCCGACAAGGAGAACACGTGACGGACATCCTCGACATCGCGCGCCGCCAGGTCCTGGACGAGGGCGAGGGCCTGTCGCAGGGACGGGTGCTGGAGGTGCTGAACCTGCCGGACGACCGGCTCCAGGACCTGCTCGCGCTCGCCCACGACGTCCGGATGCGGTGGTGCGGGCCCGAGGTCGAGGTCGAGGGGATCGTCTCGCTGAAGACCGGCGGCTGCCCGGAGGACTGCCACTTCTGCTCGCAGTCCGGCAAGTTCGAGTCGCCCGTCCGGTCGGTGTGGCTGAACATCCCCGAACTGGTCGAGGCGGCGAAGGAGACCGCCGCGACCGGCGCCACCGAGTTCTGCATCGTCGCCGCCGTGCGGGGGCCGGACGAGCGGCTGATGTCGCAGGTCCGCGACGGCGTCAAGGCCATCAACGACGCCGTCGAGATCAACATCGCGTGCTCGCTCGGCATGCTCACACAGGAGCAGGTGGACGAGCTGACCGCGATGGGCGTCCACCGCTACAACCACAACCTGGAGACGGCCCGCTCCCACTTCCCGAACGTGGTCACCACGCATTCGTGGGAGGAGCGCTGGGACACCCTCCGCATGGTCAAGGACGCCGGCATGGAGGTGTGCTGCGGCGGCATCGTCGGCATGGGCGAGAGCGTCGAGCAGCGCGCCGAGTTCGCCGCGCAGCTCGCGGAGCTGGAGCCCGACGAGGTCCCGCTGAACTTCCTCGCGCCGCGGCCCGGCACGCCGTTCGCCGACTACCCGCTGGTCGAGGGCGCCGAGGCGCTGAAGACGATCGCCGCGTTCCGGCTCGCCCTGCCCCGCACCATCCTGCGGTACGCCGGCGGGCGCGAGCTCACCCTCGGCGACCTCGGCACCCGCGAGGGCATGCTCGGCGGCATCAACGCCGTCATCGTCGGCAACTACCTCACCACCCTCGGCCGTCCGGCACGGCAGGACCTGGAGCTGCTCACCGAGCTGCAGATGCCGATCAAGGCCCTCAGCCGGACGCTCTGAGACGCGCCCGCGCGGCGGGTCAGCGGCTCAGCCGGGTGATGAACTTGTAGCGGTCGCCCCGGTACAGGGACTGGGCCCACTCGACCGGCTGGCCCGTCGTGTCGAAGGCGTGGCGCGACAGCAGCAGCATCGGCAGGCCCACGTCCACGCCCAGGAGCTGGGCGTCGTGCGGGGTGGCGAGGACGGTCTCGATCGTCTCCTCGGCCTCGGTGAGGTGGACGTCGTAGGCGGTCGCGAGCGTCTCGTACAGGGAGTGGTGGCGCGGCAGCTCGCGGCGCAGGCCGGGGAAGCGGCGGGCCGGGAGGTGGGAGGTGTCGATCGACATCGGCTCGCCGTCGGCCAGCCGGAGGCGGTGGATCCGCAGCACCCGGCCGCCGGGGCGGATGCACAGCAGGGTGGCGAGGCGCTCGTCGGCGCTGACGTAGCCGGCCTCCAGTATGCGGGTCTCGGGCCGCAGCCCGTGGTGCCGCATGTCCTCGGTGTAGCTGACGAGCTGGAGCTCCTGGGCGACCTTCGGCTTGGCGACGAAGGTCCCCTTGCCCTGGATGCGCTGGAGGCGCCCCTCGACGACCAGCTCGGCGAGGGCCTGCCGGACGGTGGTGCGGGACGTCTCGTACTTCTCGGCGAGCGTCCGCTCGGGCGGCAGCGGGCTGCCCGCGGGAAGCGACTGGATCAGCTCGACCAGCAGCTCCTTGAGCTTGTAGTACTTGGGGATCCGCGGCGCCTGGTTCGGGTGGCGCTTACCGAGGTCGCCGAGCGAGATCCGGTCGAAGCCGTGCTCGAACCCGCCCCCGTGCCGGGGCCCGCCCCTGACCTCCGTCACGGCGTCTCCTCACGTTCATCACCGGTTTCCCCGATGTTATGGGTGAAGACTACGGCCGGTAGAAGACGCGATTTCCGCCAGGGCCGCCCGCAATCGTGTGAGGTCCGACTCGTCCAGCGTGGCACGTGCGGTGAGGCGCAGGCACGCGCGGCCCTTCGGGACCGACGGCGGACGGAAGCAGCCGACGCGGAGACCGTGCTCAGCGCAGATCCCGGCGGCCCGCACCGCGGCCTGCGGCTCGCCCAGGAACACCGGGACCACGGCCGCCGCGGGCCTGGCCGTTTCCAGGCCGGAACCGGCCGCCAGGTTTGAGATCGCCAGCGCCCGCTCGCGGGCGCGGCCGGGCAGCCCCGGGTCGGATCCGAGGACGTCGAGCGCGGCGAGGGCGGCGCCCGCGGCGGGCGGGTTCAGCCCAGTGTCGAAGATGAACGACCGCCCGGTGTCGACCAGGGCCTCGATCACCTCGGGGGCGCCGAGCACCGCCCCGCCCTGCGACGCGAGGGACTTCGACAGCGTGAGGGTGAGGACCACGTCCGGCTCGCCCGCGAGGCCGGCGGCGTGCGCGGCGCCCCGGCCCCCGTCGCCGACGACGCCGAGCGCGTGCGCCTCGTCGACCACGAGCAGCGCCCCGTGCGCCCGTGCGGCCGCGTGCAGCGCGTCCAGCGGCGCGAGGTCGCCGTCCACGGAGAACACCGCGTCGGTGACGACGAGGGCGTGGTCCTCCTCGCGCTCGGCGAGGGCCCGCTCCGCAGCGGCGGCGTCCCGGTGCGGGACGATCACGACGCGGGACCGCGATAGCCGGCACGCGTCCACGATCGAGGCGTGGTTGACCTGGTCGGACACCACGAGCGTGTCGGGCCCGGCGAGCGCGGTGACGGCCCCGAGGTTGGCCAGGAAGCCGGAGGAGAACACCAGGCCGGCGGCGCTGCCGGTGAACGCGGCGAGCCGCCGGTCCAGCTCGGCGTGCAGCTCCGTCGTCCCGGTGACGAGCCGCGAACCGGTGGAGCCGGTGCCCCACTCGCGCGCGGCGGCGACGGCGCCCTCGACGAGCCGCGGGTCGCCGGCCAGGCCGAGGTAGTCGTTGGACGCCAGGTCGGTGAGCCCGTCGGGGCGGGGGCGCAGCGACCGGCGCAGCCCGGCGGCGGCGCGCCGCTCCGCCGCGTCCCGGAGCCTGGCCAGGGGGTCTCGTCCTGCGGTCATGCCGGGCATCCTGCCAGGTGGCCCCGGAGCCGGGGCCACCTGCCCCGGGACGGAAAACCATCGGCGATGATGGTGGTGTGCCTACCTTGACCGATTTGGTCCGCGACCACACCGATCTCACCGACACCGATCTGGAGTGGCTCCACGCGCTGGTCTCGGACTGGCAGCTGCTGGCCGACCTGTCGTTCGCGGACCTGCTGCTGTGGGTGCCGCTCCGGTCGGCGGAGGCGCTGCCCGCCGACGGGACGTCCCGCGCGGGCCGGGGCAGGCCGAGCGTGCTCGACACCGGCGCGGCCGTCCCCGGCTGGGTCGCGATCGCGCAGATGCGGCCGACGACCGGGCCGACCGCCTACCCGGAGGACCTCGTCGGCAAGGTCGTCCGGACGGGGCGCCGCGGGCTGATCGACGTGGCGTGGCGGGAGCGCCGGATCGTCCGCGAGGGCGACCCGGAGTGGGGCAGCGGCATCCCCGTCCGCGAGGAGTCCATCCCGGTGCGCCGCGGCGCCAAGATCCTCGGGGTGATCCAGCGCAGCACCAACCTCAGCTCGGCGCGCACCCCGTCCCGGCTGGAGCTGACCTACCTGCAGAGCGCCAGCGACCTCGCCACGATGATCTCCGAGGGCCGGTTCCCGGTGCCGGGCGAGGAGCCGAACATGGTCCGCTCGCCGCGCGTCGGCGACGGCCTGATGCGGCTGGACCGCTCCGGCAAGGTCACCTACGCCAGCCCCAACGCCCAGTCGGCCTACCGGCGGCTCGGCTACCCGACGGACCTCGTCGGCGAGGCGCTCGGGAAGATCACCGCGGACCTGTGCGACACCGGCGAGCCGATGGAGGAGGCGCTGAGCGTCGTGCTGTCGGGCCGCGCGCCGCGCGAGGTCGAGGTCGAGTCGCGCGGGTCGATCATGCAGTTGCGCACGATCCCGCTCGTCGTCGGCGGGACGCGGATCGGCGCGATCGTCCTGTGCCGGGACGTGACGGAGCTGCGCTGGCGCGACCGGGAGCTGATGACCAAGGACGCCACCATCCGGGAGATCCACCACCGGGTGAAGAACAACCTGCAGACGGTCGCGGCGCTGCTGCGGCTCCAGGCGCGGCGGCTGCGGATCCCGGAGGGACGGGCCGCGCTGGACGAGGCCGTCCGGCGCGTCGGGTCCATCGCGATCGTGCACGAGACGCTGTCGCACACCCCCGACGAGCTGATCGACTTCGACGACATCGCCGACCGGGTGATCACGATGGCGGGGGAGGTGTCCACCCCCGAGACCAAGGTGACGCCCAAGCGGGCCGGCAGTTTCGGCGTCCTGCCCGCCGAGGTCGCGACGCCGCTCGCGATGGCGCTCACCGAGCTGCTGCAGAACGCGCTGGAGCACGGCCTGGCGAACCGGTTCGGGACCCTGGAGGTCGTGGCGCACCGCTACGGCGAGGGGGAGGTCTCCCACGAGCCGGGCGGCGTCCCGGTCTGGGGGGAGTGGACGGCGCCCGGCGCGAACGAGCCCCGCGCCCCGGGCGCCGAGCCCGAGCGCCCGTCCGGCCGCCGCCTCGTCACGATCGTCGCGGACGACGGCGTCGGCCTGCCCGCCGGCTTCGACATGGAGAGCACCGAGAGCCTGGGCCTTCAGATCGTCCGCACCCTCATCGTGGGGGAACTGGGCGGCCACCTGGACTTCCGCCCAAGAGAAGGCGGCGGCACCGAGGTAGTGGTCGACATCCCCCTGGACGACCACCACCACCGCCCCAGCCGACCCTGAGCACGGCCATGAACTCTGGGCCGTGCTCACTCCTCACTGGGAGCAACCGGCACCTCAGCCGTCAGAAACCCGAAGGTGCGCGATCGCGTGCGAAGCCAGTTTCAAGCGAAGCAAGAAACTGATCGCGCAGCGAGCCGCAAGGCGAGTCGAAGCGATGCCAGCGATCGCGGCCGCGCCCGCAAGGAAGGCGCTCTAGCGCCTGACGCTAAGGGCACGGCGATGAGAACGACGCAGCGCGCGGCGTTCGTCTTCGCCCATGCCGCCCCAGACGCCGGACTCCTGGCCGGACTCCAGCGCCCAGCGCAGGCAGGCGTCGCTCACGTCGCAGCGGCGGCAGACCTGCTTGGCCTCCTCGATCTGAAGGATCGCGGGGCCGGTGTTGCCGATGGGAAAGAAGAGTTCGGGGTCCACGTCACGGCAGGCTGCGCGGTGGCGCCAGTCCATGCGGTCCACTCCTTCGTCAGGTGGTGGAGATGCTCCACTCTTTGTGAACGGGTTCACATGTCGCGAACGCCCAGGGTGGCTGTGGCCAGGGTCCAGGGATGCGTGTTCGGCGGCGCCGAGAGCAGGTGACCGGCGGCGTTGGGGTCCCTGTCTGCTGGCGCACTTTGAGCGTTTCAGGAGGGTGCGGGCAGACGCAAGACCTTTGAGAAAGGATTCTCAAAGTATGGGTGTCGCATGTGTCACACCCATCGGTCGGGCGTGTTACTTGGCTCTCACATGCGTGCTCGCGCGTCTCAAATGAGGATGCGGATCGCCTTCGGCACGGAGCGGAACGTGACCGTCCGCTGCTCGCCCAGGTAGTCGCCGTCCAGCTGGAACGCCACGGGACGGTCCGCGCGCACTGTGACCTCGGCCTCATCGTGCAGGTTGAGGACGTGCCGCCCCTGAATGGGACGCGCTCGCGGGGTCAGCATCTGGGTCAGCGCCCCCAGCGTCGCGCCGAGTTCCAGGGAACGCATCCCGAACACGTCCAGCCCCCGCGCGAAGTTCGCCTTCGGACTCGGATTCACCGGCACCCGGCCCATGAAAGTCCACGGAGACGTATTGGAGATGAACGCCAGGAACAGTCCAGATTTCGGTGGCCGTCCGGGCTGTTCCAAAGTGAGCGACGGATGGCGCCGATCGGTGCCGGAGAAGAAATGCCGTATCGCCGTCCGCACATACAGCGAAGGGTCCGCGCGCAGGCCCGCCTCGCGGCGCCGCTCCACCTCCCGCACGACCTCCGCGTCCAGCCCCACTCCCGCACAGAACGTGAAATACCGCTCGGGGGCGCCGGGATGGGAGGCCGTGCCGAGCCCGACCGCCCGATGCCGGCCCGCCCGCAGCGCCTCCAGGACGGACCGCGTCGCGCCGATCGGATCGTCCGGCAGGCCGAGCGCGCGGGCGAACACGTTCGCGCTCCCGCACGGCAGCACCGCCAGAGCCGGCAGATCGGGGGACGGGCCGTCAGCGAGCAGCCCGTTCACGGTCTCGTTCACCGTCCCGTCCCCACCGAGGGCGACCACGACGTCGTAACCCTCGACGGCGGCCTGCCGGGCCAGCTCGGTCGCGTGGCCGCGATGGCCGGTCTCGGCGAGGACGAGATCGAGGTCGCCGGTGAAGGCCCGCACGAGAATGTCACGGGCCCGCCGGGAGGTGGAGGTCGCCTTGGGGTTGGCGATGAGCATGGCGCGCACGGCGTCAGGGTATCGATCGTTCCGGATGCGTTCGCCCGCAGTTTCCCCTGGGAGCGGGCCGCCGCAAGGGGCGAGTAGGGTTTCGGGGTGTGACCAAGCGTCCCTTCACCGTGCAGGCCGCCGCCGCGCTCCAGGCCGCCGAGGGTGCCGCAGCCGTCGGATTCGGCGTCTTCACCGGCGTCGAGACGGCCGCCGGCGCCGCCGTCGACCCGGCCAGCGCGATCGGGGTCACCGTCCTCGCCCTCGCCGGCGGCCTCGGCATGCTGGGCTGCGCCCGCGGGCTGCTGCGCGCCGCCCAGTGGAGCCGCGCCCCCACGGTCCTGACCCAGCTGTTCGCCCTGCCGATCGCCTACTCGCTGTGGCAGAGCGACCGTCCCGCGATCGCCGTCCCGCTGGGCGTGGTCGCCGTCCTCGCACTGATCGCCGTCCTCAGCCCGCCGAGCACCGCCTGGCTCATCGAGGACCACGACGAGGACGACCGGGACGACGAGGAGGCCGCGCCGAAGGACCCCGCACCCGCCAAGGCTGCCGGCGCCGCGCCGACCGGGGAGCCGCGCTCCCTCGGACGGCGCCTCAAAGACCGCCTCAACGAACAGCCCACCAAGAACGGCCAGAACTGACCGGACGCCGAAAGGGCCCTGAGGACGCGTCCTCGGGGCCCTTTCGGCTCTTCACCCGCTACTCGTCGGCGGTCAGCCCGTCCCGGAGCTGCGCGAGAGTCCGCGCCAGCAGCCGGGACACGTGCATCTGGGAGATGCCGAGCTCCGCGGCGATCTGCGACTGCGTCATGTTCCCGAAGAAACGCAGCAGAAGGATCTTCTTCTCGCGCGCCGGGAGCTTCTCCAGCAGCGGCTTGAGGGACTCGCGGTACTCCACGCCCTCCAGCGACTCGTCCACCATGCCGAGCGAGTCCGCCACCGCGGGCGCGTCCTCGTCGCCGGAGTCGGGCGCGTCGAGGGACACCGTGGAATAGGCGTTCGCCGACTCCAGCCCCTCCAGCACCTCCTCCTCGCTCATCTGCAGGTGCGCCGCCAGCTCGCTCACCGTCGGGGCGCGGCCCTCCCGCTGCGCGAGATCACTGATCGCCTTCGTCAGCGACAGCTTCAGCTCCTGCAGCCGGCGCGGCACGCGCACCGCCCAGCCCTTGTCGCGGAAGTGCCGCTTGATCTCACCGACGATCGTCGGCGTGGCATAGGTGGAGAACTCCACCCCGCGCTCCAGATCGAACCGGTCGATCGACTTGATCAGACCGATCGTGGCGACCTGGATCAGATCGTCCAGCCACTCCCCGCGGTTGCGGAAGCGCCGGGCGAGATACTCCACCAGCGGCAGATGCAGCTCCACGAGCTGGTCGCGGATGCGCTGACGCTCCGGGTCGCCCTCCGGCAGCTGCGCGAGACGCTCGAAAAGCGCCCGCGCCCGCGCCCGGTCCGGGACGGCGCTGCTGTCCGAACGCTCGGTGCTCGCCCCCGCGACCGTCGTCTGCTCCGTCGTCGTCTTCTCCGTCACGGGGCCCCCGCCGCACCGCGCCGCTTCTGCAGCGTCACGGTGACCCGGTCGTCGGAGCCCACCCTGGCGTCCACCTCGCCCGCCAGGGACGACAGCACCGTCCAGGCGAACGTGTCGCGGCTCGGCTCCTCACCGTCCACCGTCAGGACCGACACGGAGATGCGCATCGCCTCCCCGGTCAGCTCGAACTCGCACGTCAGGTCGGTGCCCGGCACCGCCTGAGCGAGCAGCATCGCGCACGCCTCGTCAACGGCGATGCGCAGGTCTTCTATCTCGTCCAGCGTGAAGTCCAACCTGGCCGCCAGGCCCGCGGTCGCGGTCCGCAGCACGGACAGGTAGGCACTCGCGGCAGGCAGCTTCACCGTGACCACGTCACGGACGGACAACTTCGTACTGGCCGGCATTGCAGCGGTTTCCTCGGTCACGTCACTCCCTCGCAGGATGGTCCCGCTGCCATCGAAACTACCGCCTACGAGCCGTGCATCGAGACTTCGGCGCGCTGTGTTTATTTGCGGTGCGTTGGGTTGGGGCGCCTGGGGCGCCCCAACCCAACGCACCGCGTGCGATCGCTGCATCGCTCCGGCTCGCCTTGCGGCTCGCTGCGCGATCAGTTTCTTGCTTCGCTCGAAACTGCCTTCGGACGCGATCGCGACCGTCACCCTTGGTCCGGGGTGCTGTGGTGGCTGGTGATGTGTGCGGAGCGGGGGGTTTCGGTGGGGCCCGTCTGCGGGGGTCTACCGCGGGTGGTGGGGGGTTGCGGTGGCGCTTCGGCTCGCCTAGCGGCTCGCTTCGCGGGTGGTGCTCGCTTCGCTTGCACCGTGCGTGGGTTCTGGTGCGGGTTTTGGGGGGTTGCTCTGGCGCTTCGGCTCGCCTTGCGGCTCGCTTCGCGGTTGGCCCTTGCTTCGCTCGTGCCGTGCTTCGCTTGCCTAGTGGGTCGCTTCTCGGGTGGGGCTTGTCTTGCTCGTTTCGTGTGCTGGGGGGCGGGTTTGGCGCGGGGGGAGTAGGGCGCCTCGGTGGGTTATCACCTGGGCGGCCAGGGTGGTGGCGGTTTCGGCTGCTTGTTGCTGCGGGGCGCCGGTCAGGCGGGTGGCCAGGTAGGCGCCGTTGAAGGCGTCGCCTGCGGCCGTGGTGTCGATCACTTGGACGTGGGGGACGGCGGGGATCGAGAGGTTCGTCATGGTGTCGGCGATCACGCAGCCTTGGGGGCCTCGTTTGACCGCCATCTCGGTCACTCCGGCTTGTCTCAGGCGTCTGATCGTGTCGGCCGGGGTCAGGTCGCCGAAGACCGTCTGGTCGTCGGTGAAGGTGGGGAGGGCTATGTCCGTCCTGGTCAGGACGGCGGACATGGCTTCGGAGGCGGCCGCCGGGGAGGGCCAGCCGGCGGGGCGGTAGTTGGTGTCGAAGGCCACTCGGCCGCCGCGGCGGCGGGTCTCGTCCAGGACGGTGAGGAGCCTTCCGCGAGCGTCGGGGCTGAGGATCGACAGCGTGATGCCGGACAGGTAGACGAGGTCGTGGTCGGCGATCGCGTCGTCGATGTCCCGGGGGTGGGCGGGGCCGAACAGGCCGCGGGCCGCCGACTGCGACCGGTAGTAGTGGAACGTCCGCTCGCCGCCCTCGTCGGTGCGGATGAGGTAGAGGCCTGCCTGGCCGCCAGGGACGGTGCGGGTGTGATCGGAGCCGACGTCGTGGGTTTCCCAGGAGGCGCGCATCCGGGTGCTGTAGGGGTCGTCGCCGACGAGGGTGACGAACTGGACGTCGGCCGTGCCGGGGGCGGCGGTGCGGGCCAGGTAGGCGGCGACGTTGAAGGCGTCGCCGGCGTAGCCGACGGCCAGGCGGTCGGGGGCGAGATGGCTCAGTTCGATCATGCATTCGCCGATCAGGGCGATCCGGTTCCGCATGGCGGGTCACGATACATCTAGACAACAAGTGATCTGATGACTAAGACTTCGGGGTGTCGCGCTTCATCGAGAAGGGACGCCCCATGCACGACCCGCTGCGAGGTTACGACGAGGACGGGTACGCGATCTTCCGGAACGTCCTGGATCCGGAACTGGTGGCGGAGGCGGACGAGCATGTCCGCTGGTTGGAGGCCCGCCATCCCGACCGGACCGGCGAGGAGCTCTCCACCGAGCTCGTCGCCAGGGACCCGTTCTGGGTGCGGCTGGTGTCCGATGAGCGGCTTCTCGATGTCGCCGAGCGGTTCATCGGGCCCGACATCGCCCTGTTCGCGTCCGCCTACATCTCCAAGCCGCCCTTCACGGGCAAGGCCGTGCTGTGGCACCAGGACGGGGCGTTCTGGCCGCTCGAACCGATGCGCGTGGTGACGCTGTGGCTCGCCGTCGACCGGTCGACGCCGGAGAACGGGTGCCTCCGCGTCATTCCCGGGAGTCACAGGGAAGTCCTGCACGAGGTGCGGGAGCGGGAGGACGCGGAGGCCGTCTTCGGGGTGGAGAGCGCCGTGGGCGTGGACGAGTCGCGCGCCGTGGACCTCGTCCTCGAACCGGGCGACGTCGAGGTCCACCACCCGAACATCATGCACGGCAGCAACGCGAACGAGTCGCCGTACCGGCGGTGCGGGCTGACCATCCGGTACATCCCGACCTCGACGCGCATCACCGAGGAGCCGCTGCCGTTCCCGTCCGCGCTGCTGCTGCGCGGCGACCCGGGCGTGAACGAGTACCAGCCGCGGCCCCGGTACCGGGCGGGGGAGCACTTCGCCTTCAGCGGCGCGGAGAACTGGAGCTGATGCGCCGGCATCGGCCGTCCCGCAACTGGGGCGCCCGCGTTCACGAGATCGTCTGGGCGGGGGTCGAGGCCCTGGTCCTGGAGAACGAGCTGCTTCGGGTCACCGTCCTCGTGGGCAAGGGCGGTGACGTCGCCGAATTCTGCTTCAAGCCGCGCGACATGGATTTCGTGTGGCTTTCCCCTGATGGGCTGCGCGATCCGCGGGATGTGGCCGGGGGAGCGGGCGATGATGTCGCTCTGTTCCTCGACGGCTACGAGGGCGGGTGGCAGGAGGTCCTGCCCAACGGGGGCGCGCCCAGCACGTATCGGGGGGCGGCGTTCGCGCAGCACGGGGAGGTGGCGGGGCTGCCGTGGGATTCCGAGATCGTGGTCGACGAGGCTCGGGAGGTCGCGGTCCGGCTCACCGTCCGGGGGCGGCGGATGCCGCTGCGGGTCGTCAAGACGCTGCGGTTGAAGGCGGGCGAGGCCGAGCTCCTCGTCGAGGAGGAGCTGGTCAACGAGTCGGGGGTGGCGCTGGAGGCGATGTGGGGGCACCACATCGTGTTCGGGGCGCCGTTTCTGCGGCCCGGGCACCGGGTCAGGGTGGCCGAGGGCGCCGTCGTGGTTCCGCACGAGACGGCGATCGGTCCCGGCGGGCGGCGGGTGAGCGGGCACGGGCCGCATGCCTGGCCGCGTGTGCCGGGGGAGAACGGCGAGGTCGTCGATCTCGGTGTGGTGCCCGAGGCCGGGGTGCCCAGTGAGATCGTCTATCTCACCGGGTTGGAGGAGGGCCGCTACGAGGTCGTCGACCCGGACGGTTTCGGGATGCGGGTGCGCTGGGACGTGGACGTCCTGCCTCATCTGTGGCTGTGGCAGGAGTTCGGGGCGACCACGGGGCATCCGTGGTGGGGCCGCGCGTACGTGATGGGCCTGGAGCCGTTCGCCGGATACCCGACGGACGGGCTGGCCGCCGCCGTCGCGAACGGCACCGCGTTGACGCTGGAACCGCGTGCGCGGCGGAGCCTGTGGCTGCGTGCCGCGGTCATCGAGGAGGGCACGTGAGGGAGTTCGAGGGCAAGGTCGCCGTCGTGACCGGCGGGTCGCTGGGGATCGGGCGGGCCGTGGTGGAGCGGCTCGCCCGCGACGGCGCCGCCGTGGTGTTCTGCGGGATCGGGGAGGACGAGGTCCGTCGGGCGGAGGAGGACCTGCGGGGCGAGGGGCTGGAGGTCGCCGGCGCCGTCGCCGACGTGACCGACGCCGCGCGGATGGACGGGCTGGTCGGGCAGGCCGTGTCCCGGTACGGCGGCCTGGACGTGCTGGTGACGTGCGCGGGCGTGCAGCGGTACGGGACGGTCGAGGAGACGTCCGAGGAGCTGTGGGACGAGGTGCTCGGCGTCAACGTCAAGGGCGTCTTCCTCGCCTGCCGCGCCGCCGTGCCGGAGCTGCGGCGCCGGGGAGGCGGCGCCGTCGTCACGGTGTCGTCGGTGCAGGCGTTCGTCTCGCAGGACCGGGTCGCCGCCTACAGCGCGAGCAAGGCCGCGATCAACGCGCTGACGCGGGCGGTGGCGCTGGACCACGCGGCCGACGGCATCCGCGCGAACGTCGTGTGCCCGGGGTCGGTCGACACTCCCATGCTGCGCTGGGCCGCCGACCTGTTCCGCGGCGACAGGGAGCAGGACGCGCAGGTCGCCGAATGGGGGCGCGCGCATCCGCTCGGGAGGGTCGCGGCGCCCGCGGAGGTCGCCGAGGTCGTGGCGTTCCTCGCCGGGCCGCGCTCGTCGTTCGTGACCGGGGCCGAGCACCGGGTGGACGGCGGCCTGCTGGCCCGCAATCCGGCCGCACTGCCGGAAATCTCCTAAAAGACCTAGACACCAAGTCATTTGATGACTCAAAATGTGGGGCGCACGAGGACCGTGTGATCGTGACCTCGCGGAGGTTTCCATGCAGGCGTCCGTCCCTCCCTCTCCCTTCTCTCCCGATCGCCCCTCCTCCGTTCGCGGGGGGTGGCGGCGGCGCGCCGGAGTCTTCGCGTCCGTCCTGGCGCTCGTCGCCGCGCCCGCCGCGCCCGCCGGCGCCGACACGCACGGCCACGGCCCCGGAAAGGGGCGCGGTAAGGCCCTCGGCCGCGCGGCCGCCGGCCCCGCGTGCTCCGGGAACGCCGCGCCGACCTTCGGCACCGCCTCGCAGAACACCGCCCTCAACGGCAAGTTCACGTCCTACGGCAACAGCAACACGCTGCTGGACGACTGGACCGGCGCGGACACGACGTACTCGCTGAAGCTCTCGGACGGGCGCATCGTCTACGCCTACTCCGACACCTTCCTCGGCAAGGTCAACGCGGACGGGTCGCGGCCGGTCGTCGTCGAGGAGGGCGGCACGACGCCGTTCATCAACAACTCGTTCGTCGTCCAGGGGACGGGCGGGGGACTGACCACCGTGCACGGCGGGACCGCCGCCGACCCGAAGGCGGTCATGCCGCCCGCGCAGCCGGCCCACTGGTACTGGGCGGGCGACCTCACCCAGAGCGGGTCGGAGGTCCAGCAGCTCTACCGCGAGTACTACGACCCGGACCCGAGCAACGGCACCGGGTGGGACATGAAGTTCAAGGACAACGTCCTCGCCCGGTTCCCCAGCGGGAACCTCGCCGCGCCGACCGTGCAGGCGATGCCCTCGGCGTCGGGCGTGCAATGGGGGTCGGCGCTGCTCAGGGACGGCGGCTACACCTACGTCTACGGCACCGAGGACTACACCGACCCCCAGACGCAGGTGAACACCAAGTACCTGCGCGTCGCGCGGGTCAGCGGCACGGACCTGCGCGGCGCCTGGCAGTACCGCACCGCGAGCGGCTGGTCGTCCACGGAGACGGACTCGGTGCGGCTGATGAGCGGGGTGTCGAACGAGTTCAGCGTCACCAAGCGCGGATCGCACTACATCATGGTCAACCAGGACGCGAACATCGCCTTCGGCGGTGAGATCGACGTCTGGCTGTCGTGCTCGGCGGCCGGGCCGTTCAGCGGCGAGCAGACCGTGTACAAGACGCCCGAGACCGGCCCCTTCGGCTCCTACGGCGACCCGGACATCTTCACCTACAACGCCCACCAGCACGCGGCGCTCTCGTCCAGCGGCACGCTGGTCATCTCCTACAACGTCAACAGCCTGGACGCCACCGACGGCCCGGCCAACGACAACTACCGGGACGTGAGCATCTACCGGGCCCGCTACATCAACCTGCCGGTCTCCGGCTAGCCCGAAGCCGCGGTGCCGTCGTCCCGTCCACGGCGGTGCCGCTTCCCGCGCCCCCGGGTGACCTCCCGCCCGGGGGCGCGTCCCGTTCGCCCCCTCCGGAGGTGCCGACCATGCCCCTTGACCCCGAACTCGCCGCCGCGCTGGACGGCATGCCCTATGTCGGGCTCGCGGATCCCGTGCGGGCCCGCGCCGCCATGAACGATCTGGTCCGCGCCCTCGCCCGCCCCGTGGGCGACGAGAGGGTGGTCGTCGAGGACCGGCTCGTTCCCGGCGGGGTCCCGGTGCGGGTCTACCGGCCGCGCGAGACGCCGGCGCCCGTGCTCGTGTACTTCCACGGCGGCGGGTTCGTGACCGGCGGGCTGGAGAACGAGCACGAGCGGTGCCTGGAGTTCGCCGGGCAGGACGGGATCGCGGTCGTCTCGGTCGACTACCGGCTCGCGCCCGAGCATCCCTTCCCGGCCGGGTTCGAGGACTGCTACGCCGCGACCGCGTGGGCCCACGAGCACGCGGGGGAGTTGGGCGGCGACCCGGGGCGGGTCGCGGTCGGCGGCGGGAGCGCGGGCGGGGCGCTGGCCGCCGCAGTGGCGCTGCGGGCGCGGGACGAGGAAGGGCCGCCGCTGGTGTTCCAGATGCTGCTCTACCCCGTCCTGGACGACCGGATGGCCACGCCGTCGATGCGGACGTTCACCGAGCCGCCGCTGTTCAACAGCGGCGACGTGCGGCACATGTGGCGCCACTACCTCGGCGGGCGGGCGGACGTCCCCGCCTACGCCGCCCCGGCGCGGGCCGAGGACCTGAGCGGCCTGCCGCGCGCCTACGTGCTCGTCCCCGAGCACGACCCGCTGCGGGACGAGGGGCTCGCCTACGCGCACCGGCTGATCGTCTCCGGGGTTTCCACGGAGCTGCACCATGTGCCGGGCGCCTGCCACGGTTTCGACGGCATCATGTCGGCGCGGCTCGGGCGGCTCGCGTTCGAGGAGGAGCGCGCCGTCCTGCGGCGATGTCTCTCCGGGAGGGTGGACACGCCAATCGCTAAGTGATTAGATGACTTTACGTCTTGGGAACGAGGTGGCGATGTCACAGGATGTGGCCCGGCCGAGCCTGGCGGACGCCCTCACGGAGCGCATGCTGGACCTGATCAGGGACGGCGGCCTGCGCGCCGGCGACCGGCTGCCGTCCGCGCGGGAGCTGTCCCAGCGCTTCGCGGTGACGACCCCGACGCTGCGGGAGGCGCTGCGCCGCCTGGAGGCGACGGGGGCGATCCAGCTCCGGCACGGCTCGGGCATCTACGTGGGCGCCGACCTCGAACGCGTGGTCATCCCCAACCCCAACGTCCGCGAGCTGGAGGCCGACCGGCTGCTCCAGCTGCTGGACGCGCGGCTGCTCATCGAGCCGCCGCTGGCCGGACGGGCGGCGCGGCGGTCGCGGCCCGCCGACATCGAGCTGCTCCGGGCCCTCCTCGACCAGGCGGGCGCGGACCTCGGCACGGACGAGCCGGAGGCGGAGGCCCGCCTGCACAAGGCGAACATGGCCTTCCACCGGGAGGTCGCCGGCGTCGCGGGCAACTCCGTGCTCTGCGAGGTCATCGACTCCCTGCTGTCGGTGCACGCCTCCGAGCAGCGCGCCATACAGCGGATCTTCGACGACCGCGTCCGCGACTTCGACGAGCACACCGCGATCCTCGCCGCCATCGAGGCGGGCGCGGAGCGGGACGCCGAGTCCCTCATGCGGTCCCACCTCGCCGACGTCAAGCACGTGATCGAGCAGCGGCTCGCCTGAGCGGGCCGCCTCCCCGCCGCCGGCGAGAGCGCCGCGCGGCCGGTTCACCCTTCTCCGATTCCATCCTTCGACCACCCCGATCGGGCATCGCCGCCCGATGAAGGAGGCTCACCATGGTGCCGTCCAAGCGACTCCAGGTGACCGCGCTCACCGTGGGCGCGCTGCTGCTCGCCGCCGGCTGCGGGTCCGGCGACTCGGGCGGGAGCAGGTCCGAACTCAAGCTCTACAACGACAAGGGCGCGTGGAAGCCCTTCTTCGAGCAGATGGGCGCCCTCGGCAAGCAGCAGACCGGCCTCGGCATGACGCCGGTCGGCTACACCGACGAGCCGACCTACACGGCGTTCATCAAGACCTCGTTCCGCACGAACGTCAAGCCCGACCTGTTCACCTGGACGACCGGCGGGCGCCTGGAAGAGATCGTCAAGCAGAACCAGGTCGCCGAGACCACGAAGATCTGGCAGGACGCCATCGGCAGCGGCGACCTCACCGAGGACCTGAAGAAGTACTACACCGTCGGCGGCAAGCAGTACTGCGTCCCCCTGAACACCGCCTACTGGGGGATGTTCTACAACAAGAAGGTCTTCGACAAGTACGACCTGAAGCCGCCCACGACGTGGGCGGAGCTGGAGAAGACGGCGCGGACGCTGAAGTCGAAGGGCCAGGTGCCCTTCAACCAGACCACCCCGACGTCGCTGTTCTCCTTCGCCTGGTTCGAGCAGATCCTCGCCGGAACCGACCCCGACCTGTACGAGCGGCTGTCGAAGGGCCAGGCGTCCTACACCGACCCCGGCGTCGTGAAGGCGATGGAGCGCTGGAAGTCGATGATCGACGCCGGGTGGTTCAGCAAGCCGGGCGACAAGGCCGACCCCGCCGACCACTTCAAGTCCGGCGACGCGGCCATGGTCGTCAACGGCACCTGGTTCAACACGAGCATGACCCAGCGCGGCCTCAAGCAGGGCGAGGACTACGGGTTCTTCTTCATCCCGAACGTGGACCCGGCGCTGCCCAAGCGGTCGCTGGTGTTCGAGAGCGGCCCGCTGTGCTCGCTGCGCAAGGCCCCCGACGCGGCCGCCAGCACCAAGTACCTCAAGTGGTGGGTCACGCCCGCCGCGCAGGAGAAGTGGGCGAACGCGCGCGGCGACGTCTCCGGCAACCCGAAGGTGAAGGTCGCCGACCCCGAGCTGGACAAGGTCACCAAGGAGGCCGCGTCGGGCGGCAACCGCCTGGTCCTGCGCTACTTCGAGGCGGCGCCGGCGCCGGTGCTCACCGAGGCGCTCAGCGGCTTCGACAAGTTCCTCAACAAGCCGGAGACCTACATGGACGTGCTCAAGGGCATCCAGAAGGTCAACGAGGACTACTGGAAGTCGCACTGATCCATGGGCACGCACAAGGCCACCGCGGACCGTCCCGAGCTGACGGTGGTGCCACCCGCGGGCGGCGGGCGCCGCAAGGCGTCCGGCGCCCGCCCCGGCAGGGGTTTCGCGCTGCACGGCCGGTTCCGGCACGTCTACATATCGCCGGCCGTGCTGTTCGTCGCCGTCCTGCTCTACCTGCCGTTCCTGTGGACGGCGTACCTGAGCTTCACCAGCTACGACGGGCTCGCCTCACCCGAGTTCACGGGCCTCGACAACTACCGGCGGCTCCTTGAGGACGACGCGCTCGTCACCTCGATCCGCAACACGCTGCTGTGGGTCGTCGGCACCGTCGTCCTGCCGGTGGGGCTCGGCCTGCTCGTCGCCGTCCTGTCCTACGACCTCAAGCGGGGCGCGTGGCTCCGGCTGCCGTTCCTGCTCCCGTACGCGATGTCGGGCGCCGGACTCGGCGTGATCTGGGGCTTCATCCTCCAGCCGGACGGGATGGCGAACCAGATCCTGACCCTGTTCGGGATGCCCGGCGGCGACACCGCGTTCCTGCAGGACGGCCCCCGCAACACCGTCGCCATGATCGTGGTGTGGACGTGGCAGCAGCTCGGCGTCAACATGCTGCTGTTCGTCGTCGGCCTCCAGTCGATCCCGAAGGCGCCGATCGAGGCCGCCCGCATCGACGGCGCGTCCGGATGGGCGATGTTCCGGCACGTCGTCTGGCCGCTGATGCGCCCGATCACCACCGTGGTGTTCGGTCTCGCGCTCGTCGCCGGCCTGAAGAACTTCGACATCGTGTGGGTGATGACGCAGGGCGGTCCCGGACGCTCGTCCGAGACCCTCGCCGTGACCATGTACCGGGACGTGTTCGTCGCCAACGAGTACGGCTACGGGTCCGCGGTCGCGGTCCTGCTCACCACCGTCACGGGCCTGGCCTCGTACGTGTACCTGCGCCGCCAGGTGAGCAGGGAGGAGACGCGATGACCGGAAAGGGACTCCTCCAGTTGCGCCGCGCCGTGCTGGCGGCGCTGGGCCTGGTGTGGCTCTTCCCCACCTACCTGATCGTCGCGAACGCGCTGCGGCCCGCCGGCGACTACGACCCCTCGGACGCGGTGAGCCCGCCGTCCTCGATCGGCCTGTTCGACAACATCGCGCAGGCCTGGGACCGCACCGCCGTCGGCGACACGCTGCTCAGCACCCTGCTGTACAGCGTCGTCTCGCCCGCGCTGGCCGTCCTGACGGGCGCGCTCGCCGGGTACGCGATCGTGGTGCTGCGCCTGCGGCACGGTTTCGCCTGGTTCGTGGTGATCTTCGCCGGGACGGTCGTGCCGTTCCAGATGCTGCTGGTGCCGCTGTTCGTCGGCTACAGCAAGGTGACGCTGTACGACGACCGCCTCGGGCTGATCATCATCTACTCGGCGGTCAACGTGCCGCTGGCCGCGCTGGTGATGCGCAACTTCTTCGGCAACGTCGCCGTGTCGATCTTCGAGGCGGCCAGGCTGGACGGCGCCTCCACCTTCCGGATCTTCTGGCGCATCTACCTGCCGCTGTCGGCCGCGGCCCTCGCCGCGGTGTTCATCCTGGAGTTCACCTTCGTCTGGAACGACCTGCTGTTCGGCCTGACGCTCTCGCAGTCGCCGACCGTCCGGCCCGTGTGGGCCGAACTGTCCGCGCTGACCACCGACGTCTACGCCGGGACGCCGGTGCCGATCGCGCTGGCCGCCGGCCTGGTGGTCTCGCTGCCGACCGTCGCGATCTTCCTCGCGACGCAGCGCCTGTTCACCCGCGGCCTCACCCTCGCCCAGTTCTAGCCCGTGTCTGCCCAGGGGGGCGGCCCCCTGGAACCCCCGGCGGACTCCCAGAGAGGAATGTGACGCATAACGATGACGAGTCGCCTGCTCCAGGCGAGCCTCGGCTCGCCCGACTATGACGGGATCCGCGACGCGCTGCGCCAGGACACCTCCACCGAGGTGCTCGCCGTGCGCGGCCTGTCGGTGCGCGCCGCCGTGCTGCCGCTGTTCAGGCGGGACGGGAACGGCGCGCTCCTCCAGGCCGTCCGGCTGACGCTGTCCGGCGAAGCGCCGGTGGAGGCGGTCCTCAAGGACGGCGACGCCCGGGTCGCGTCCGCGGCGGCGGAGGGCGGGAGCGTCACGCTGCTCGTCCCCGAGGTGGACGCCCCCCGCCGCCTCACCCTGGAGGTGCGCGACTCCGGGGGACTCGTCGGGGCCGCGCCGCTCGACGTCATCCCCCAGCGCAAGTGGAACGTCTTCGTCGTCCACCACTCGCACCTCGACATCGGCTACACCGACACGCAGGGCACCGTCCTGCGGCACCACCTCGACTACCTCGACGCGGCGCTGCGGCTGGCGCGCGAGACCGACGGGCGGCCGGACGACGCCCGCTTCCGCTGGTCGGTCGAGTCGTCCATGCCCGCGCTGCGGTGGCTCGCGACCCGCCCCGACGACCAGGTCGCCGAGTTCGCCGAGCGGGCCCGCGCGGGCGACATCGAGGTCACCGCGTTCCCGATGCAGCTGCACACCGAGGCGTGCTCGACCGAGGAGCTGTACCGGCAGCTCCGCTTCGTCGAGCAGCTGCGCCGCGAGCACGGCATCGAGGTCCGGTCGGCGATGCACACCGACATCCCGGGCGCGGTCGTCGGGACCGTGGACGCCCTCAACGCGGCCGGCGTCCGGTACCTCGCCGCCGCGCACAACTGGGCCGGGCGCTCCGTCCCGTACATCACGGGCGGCGACAGGCTCGCCCGCCCGTTCCGGTGGCGGTCGCCGGGCGGCGGCGAGCTGATCGTCTGGTTCACCGACACCCCGCACGGCATGGCCTACATGGAGGGCAACACCGTCGGGCTCGTCGACGGCTACGACCTCGCCGAGGACCTGCTGCCCCGCTACCTCGGCTCCCTCGCCGACCGGCCCTACCCCTACGGGCCCGGCACGTTCGGCTGGTACGCCGCGCCCGGCCAGGTCGGCGCCGCCAAGGACCCCGACTTCCTGGACGCCGTCCACCTGCGCGTGCAGGGCGCGCACGCCGACAACGCCGGGCCGTCGATCGTCCCCGCCGACATCGCGCACCGGTGGAACGAGACCTGGGCGTACCCGCGGCTGCGGATGGCGACCAACGCCGACTTCTTCGAGTACGTCGAGGAGCACCACGGCGACCGGCTCCAGACCCACGAGGGCGACTGGACGGACTGGTGGGCCGACGGCCTCGGCTCCGGCGCCCGGCCGCTCGGCTACGTGCGCCGGGCGCAGAACGTCCTGCGGGCCGCCGAGACGCTGCACGCCCTCGCCGACGAGCGCGGCGGCGAGGGCGCCGGCGCGTCCCTCTCGGCCACCAGGGCGATCGACGAGGCCTACGACCGGGCCGCGCTGTTCGACGAGCACACCTGGGGCGCCGCCAACCCGTGGGAGGACGCGGAGGAGGGCGGCGACTCCGGCGGCCTGCAGTGGACCCGCAAGTCCCAGGTCGGCTACCAGGCCCACGACGACGCCCTCGACCTGCTGCAGGCCGGCGCGCGGCGGATCGGCGCGACGTTCGGGGCCGCGCCGGACGCGCTCGCGTCGTTCCTCGTCGTCAACCCCGGCACGGCCGCCCGCACGGACGTGGCCCGCGCGTTCCTGCCCCGCGACATAGTCGCCGTGGACGTCCCCCTCGCGCTGGTCGACGCCCGCACCGGCGAACCCGTCCCCCACCGCGAGGAGGAGGTCGACCCGGACGAGTGGCCCACCCGCCCCATCGGCCGCCACCTGGAGGCGGTCGTGCCGGACGTCCCCGGCCACGGCCACGTCCGCGTGGACGTGGTCCGCGCCGGGACGGCCGCGCCGGAGCCGGTCGACCTCGGCTTCGACGGCACCATCGAGAACGAGTTCTACCGGGTCGTCTACGACCTGAGGGAAGGGCACATCGGCTCGGTCTTCGACAAGACCGCCGGCCGCGAGCTGGTGAACTCCGACTCCGTCGCCGGGTTCGGGCAGTACGTCTACGACCGGTACGCGACCGCGCCGCACTTCAACCACATGTCCGGGCACATGCTCGTGCACGACAAGACGATGCTCGGCGACCGGGCCGTCGCCACCCACGCCACCGTCACCGAGTGCAGCCGGACGCCCGCGGGGGAGCGGCTCGTCGTCGAGCTGCACGGCAAGGGCGTCGACTGGCTGCGCACGACCATCGACCTGTACGCGGGCGTGCCGCGCGTGGACGTCCGCTACCAGCTCGGCAAGCAGCCCACCGCGGCCAAGGAGGCGGTCTTCTTCGCGTTCCCGTTCGCGGTGGACGGCCCGCCCGCCGCGTGGGAGCTCACCGGCGGCGTCGGCGGCACCGGCGTCCCGAGCGTCCCGGGATCGGCCGAGCACATGCGCCCGATCCGCCACTGGGTCGCCTTCGAGGACCCCGGACTGACCGTCGCCTGGGCGACGCTGGAGGCGCCGCTCGTCCAGTTCGGCTCCATCCACATGCCCTACGCGCCGTTCCCGCCCACGCTCGACAACGAGGACGGCACCGTCTACTCGTGGGCGCTGAACAACATCTGGGACACCAACTTCCCGTCCCAGCAGCAGGGCGAGACCACGTTCCGGTACGCGTTCGCCTCCGGCGCGGCGGGCTCGGGCCGGCGGCTCGGCGCCCGCACGGCCGCAGGGATCACCGACCCGTTCGTCGCCACCCTCGCCACCGGCGACATGCCCGCCGCGGAATCGGGGACCTTCCTGCGCGTGGACGACCCGGACGTGCTCGTCACCTCCGTGGGCCGTGCCCGCGACGGCGACGGGCTGGCCGTCCGGCTCCAGTCGCTCGCCGCGGGCCCCGTGGAGACCGGCCTGCACGTTCCGGGCGCCACCGGCGCCCTGCTGAGCGGCGGCCTGGAGCGTGACCCGGCGGAGCTGCCCGTCCGGGACGGCACCATGACGGTGCGGCTGCCCGCCTGCGGCGTCGCCACCGTCACGGTTCGGCGTTGAGTACGGATCGGGGACACATGAAGATCACAGGTATCCGCGCCACCACGGTCACCGTGCCGCTGGAGGCCCCCCTCCTGCACAGCAACGGCGCGCACTGGGGCCGCTTCGTCCGGACGATCGTCGAGGTCGAGGCCGACAACGGCCTGGTCGGGCTCGGTGAGATGGGCGGGGGCGGGCAGAGCGCCGAGGCCGCCTTCCAGGCCCTCGCCCCGCACCTGGAGGGCCACGACCCGTTCGAGCTGGAGGCGCTCCGCTTCAAGATCGCCAATCCGACGGCGAGCCTGTACAACAACCGCACCCAGATGCTGGCCGCCATCGAGTTCGCGTGCCTCGACCTCGTCGGCCGGCACCTCGGCGTCCCGGTGCACGACCTGCTCGGCGGACGCATCCGCGACTCCGTCCCGTTCGCGTCCTACCTGTTCTACCGCTATCCGGGCGCGGGGGGCTCGCCGGAGGTCCGCACCCCCGAGCAGCTCGTCGAGCACGCCCGCGCGCTCAAGGACGCGCACGGGTTCACCGTCCACAAGCTGAAGGGCGGGGTGTTCCCCCCGGCCCACGAGCTGGAGTGCTACAAGGCGCTCGCCGAGGCGTTCCCCGGCGACCGCTTCCGCTACGACCCGAACTCCGTGCTGAGCCTGGAGGAGGGCCTGCGGTTCGGGAAGGCCATCGAGGACCTGCCCAACGACTACCTGGAGGACCCCGTCCTCGGGCTGGAGGGGCTGCGCCTCGTCCGCGAGCGCGTCAACGTCCCGCTCGCCACCAACACCGTCGTCGTGAACTTCGAGCAGCTCGCCGCGAACGTGCTGCGCCGCAGCGCGGACGTCGTCCTGCTCGACACCACGTTCTGGGGCGGCATCCGGGCGTGCGTGAAGGCCGCCGGGGTGTGCGAGACGTTCCAGATCGGCGTCGCCGTCCACTCCTCCGGCGAGCTCGGCATCCAGCTCGCCACCATGCTGCACCTCGGCGCCGTCCTGCCCAACCTCACCTACGCCGCCGACGCGCACTACCACCACCTCGCCGACGACGTCATCGAGGGCGGGCCGATGCGGTACTCCGGCGGCAGGATCCCGGTTCCGTCGGGGCCCGGCCTTGGCGTCAGCCTGGACCGCGACAAGCTGGCCGAGTACGCGGAGCTGTACAGGGAGCTCGGCGGCTATCCCTACGACCGCGACCCCGGCCGCCCGGGCTGGTACCCGCTCGTCCCCAACGACCGGTGGGCCGACCCCGACGCCGCACTGCCGCCGCTCGAATAGCCTTCCACGTGTGATTCGTTACGCGACGACCGGCGACGTCCCGGAGATCCTGCGGCTGGTCCACGAACTGGCCGAGTACGAGCGCGCCCGCCACGAGGTGAAGGCGACCGAGGACCAGCTGCGGGACCGGCTGTTCGGCGACGACCCCAAGGTCTTCGCCCACGTCGCCGAGCACGACGGACGGGTCGTCGGGTTCGCCGTGTGGTTCCTGTCGTTCTCCACATGGAACGGCACGCACGGCATCTACCTGGAGGACCTGTACGTCGAGCCGGAGTACCGCGGCCACGGCTACGGCAAGGCCCTGCTCACCGAGCTGGCCCGCGTCGCCGACGACCGCGGCTACGGGCGCGTCGAATGGTCGGTCCTGGACTGGAACGAGCCGGCGATCGGGTTCTACAAGGCCCTCGGCGCCCGCCCGCAGGACGAGTGGACGGTCTACCGCCTCACCGGCGACGCCCTCACTCGGGCCGCCCGTCCCTCGCCCGCTTGATCGCCCCATGACAAGCCGCGAGGGCCGTCCTGGAGCGGACGGCCCTCGCGGTGAGCTGGACGCGCTCAGCCCTGCTTGGTCTCCCAGAAGATCTTGTCGATCTCAGCGATCTTCGCGAGCAGGTCCTCGGCGGCCTTGGTGTCCATGCTGCCCTTGGTGCCGGCGGCGCCCGCGAGCTTGGTGGCCTCGTTGAACAGCTGGTGCAGCTGCGGGTACTTCTCGAAGTGCGGCGGCTTGAAGTAGTCGGTCCACAGCACCCACAGGTGCTCCTTGACCAGCTGCGAGCGCTGCTCCTTGATCAGGATCGCCCGGGCGCGGAACTCCGGGTCCTCGTTGGCGGCGTACTTCTCACAGATCGCCTTCACGGACTCGGCCTCGATCCGGGCCTGCGCCGGGTCGTAGACGCCGCACGGCAGATCGCAGTGCGCAGACACCGTGGTCTTCGGGCGCAGAAGCTTGAGCAACACCTGCGATTCCCTTCCCTCGTTGCGGATCATGCTCAGGTCACCGACATTACCCTTGTGCACCGGGGCCCGTCCGGGCAGGGCACTCGGTAATTCGGCCTAAGACCCGGGCCGTCGGGCCCGGAACCTCTCCAGCACTGTTTGTGACCGCCGCCCGCGGAAGTATGCGGGCCGACGAGGAGGACCATGCGGATCCGGACCCCGCTGCTGTGCGGCCTGGCGGGGGCGGCGGCGGTCGCGCTCGCCGCGCGGAGGCTGCGGACCGTCGAGGTCACCGGAGACTCGATGCTGCCCGGGCTGCGGCCGGGGGACTGGCTCGTCGTCCGCGAGGGCGCCCGTCCCGCGCCCGGCGCCGTGGTCGTCGCCGAGCACCCGGAGCGCAGCGGACTGCTCATCGTGAAGCGCGTCTCGCACCGGTCGGCGGACGGATGGTGGCTGGAGAGCGACAACCAGCGTGCCCTCGGCGGAAGGGACAGCTGGGATTTCGGCCCCGTCGCCGACGACCTCGTCGTGGGGCGTGTCGTGGGCCGCTACTGGCCGCGCCCGCGCCCGGTCCCGCGGCGGACGCGGTGACCTGAGCCGCGTCCCGCGGAGCGCCGGCGTCGAACCGGCCGAAAGTACGACGACCGCCGGCGGGAACCGTCCTTTGCGCCGGTGCCCCGAGGCGGCGCCGTCGCCGACGATTCCGTCATGCCACTTGAAGATCCGGTCCCGATGCTGCATGCCGAGGGACTGACGAAGAGATACGGACGCAGGGAGGCGTTGAGCGACGTCGATCTGCACGTCCCGGCCGGGCGCGTCGTGGGCCTGGTGGGCCCGAACGGGGCCGGCAAGTCGACGCTGCTGAACCTGGCCTGCGGGCTGCTGGAGCCGACGTCGGGCTCCCTGCGCGTTCTCGGGTCCCGGCCGGCGGCGAGCGCCGCGCACCTGGCCAGAGTCGGGTTCGTGGCGCAGAACACTCCGGTGTATCCGTCGTTCAGCGTGGCCGACCACCTGCGCATGGGGGCGCGCCTGAACCCGTCCTGGGACCAAGGGCTGGCCGAACGGCGCATAGGGCAGGTCGGGCTGAACCCGAAGCAGAAGGCGGGACGGCTGTCGGGCGGTCAACGCGCGCAGCTGGCGCTGACCGTCGCCGCCGCCAAGCGGCCCGAACTGCTGATCTTCGACGAGCCGGCCGCCGCGCTGGACCCCCTGGCGCGCCAGGGGTTCCTGGCGAACCTGATGGAGTTCGTCGCGGAGCTCGGCGCCGGCGCCGTGCTGTCCTCGCACCTGCTCGGCGACATCGAGCAGGTCTGCGACTACCTCATCGTGCTGTGCGACGCGCGGGTCCAGGTGGCCGGCGACGTCCGGGACCTGCTGGCCGGCCACCACCGGCTGGCCGCGCCCGGCGGCGACCCCGGCCCGCTGCCCGCGGGCGTCGAGGTCGTCCGGGCGGAGCCCGGCGGCGCGGTCGTGCGGACCGGCCTCCCGCCGTCGGAGCTTCCGTTCCGGGCCGGGCCCGTCACGCTCGAAGAGCTGGTGCTCGCGTACATGTCGCGGGCGAGCGCGCCCGCCGCCCAGGTCCGGGAGGGATCGCGATGATCTGGTTGAACTGGCGGCAGTTCCGCCTCCAGGCGGTCGCCGGGGCGGCCGGGCTCGTCCTGATCGCCGCCTACCTGCTGTACCTGGGCATGGACATCCGGGACGCGCACGACGCCTACCGGTCCCGGTGCACCGACGCCGCCGCCTGCGCCCAGGCCGTCGCGCAGTTCCAGGGCGCCTACATGAACCCGCTGCTGTTCCTCGCCGCCGGACTCCAGCTGCTCGCCGTCGTCATCGGCGTGTTCTGGGGGGCGCCGCTGATCGCCCGGGAACTGGAACTCGGCACCCACCGGCTGGTGTGGAACCAGAGCGTGACGCGGCGCCGCTGGCTGATCGGCAGGATGGCGTTCGTCGGCCTGGCCGCGATGATCCTGGCGGGCCTGGCCGCCCTGCTGCTCACCTGGGCGGCCTCCCCGTACGACGAGGTCGCCGCCGACCGGTTCGGGACGATCGAGTTCGGTGCCCGCAACATCGCCCCGATCGGCTACGCCCTGCTCTCCTTCGTCCTCGGCACCACCGTCGGCCTGTTCGTCCGCCGGACGCTTCCGGCCATGGCCATCACGGGCGTCGTCTTCCTCGTCGTCCAGTTCGCGGTGCCGAACCTGGTGCGTCCGCACCTCATGCCGCCGGAGAAGACGTCCCTGCCGATGACGGCGCAGACCATCAACCAGGCCAGAAGCCTGGGCAGCATCACCGGCGCCCCCGTCATCGGCGGGCTGCAGGTGCCCGGCGCGCCGGACGCGTGGATCAGCGACACCAGCCCGCTGCGCACCGCGGACGGGCGGACGATCGGGGGGAAGCAGTTCAACGCGTGTCTCGACACCCCGGCGAAGACCGGTGCCGGCGGCACGTTCGGCGACACCGCGGTGTGCCTGGCCGGACTCGACCTGCACGTCGACGTCGAATACCAGCCCAGCGGCCGTTACTGGGGCTTCCAGCTGGCCGAAACCGGGCTGTACCTCTTGGCCTGCGCGCTCCTCACCGCCGTCTCTCTGCGGCGCGTCCGGCGCGCGTGAAGCGACGATTCCCCGAAAGCGAAACCAGGTCTCTCATGTCGCTTGGAAACAGTCATCGAAATGGTGCCGGAGGATCTCCGGCGAAACCGGACGTGCTGGTCAACGCGGGGCTGGGCGTGGTCTTCGCCCTGGGCATCGCCTTCACGGCGTTCATGCTCATCCGCAGCTGGGGCGGCGCCTACTGGCTCTACACCACCGCCGTCGCGGTGGTGATGTGCGGGCTGGCGCTGCTCCGGCGGCGGCGCGCCTGGCCCGCCGCCGCGGGCGTCGCCGTGGCGGCCGGTGCGGTGGGGGTCTCCATGGCCGCCGAACTGCCGCAGGAACCGTCGCCGGTGGCGGCCCTGGCCCTCGCCGTGCTCATCGGCTCCTCCCTCAGAGCGCTGCCGGTGCCGTCGGCCGCCGCCGTCGCCGCGGGCGGCGCCGCGGTGATCGCGCTCTCATGGGTCTCGGGTCCCACGTCCTCCACGGCCTCGACGGCCCTGGCCACGGTGCTGGTGGCCGGTGCTCTCGTGGCCGGGCCGCTGCTCCGCGCGTTCGCCCCGCCCGGTGGCGATGGGAAGCGATGAGGGCGCGGCGGGCACGGATCCGTCCGGGTGCGCCGCCGGACGGCGCGTCGATAATCTGGCCCGCATGACCGATCCGGGCGGGTGGGGCCGGGGCGTCTCCGTGGCCGGGCTGGGCGTCGTGTTCCTCGCGGCGATCACCGCGCAGGCCGTCGCCATCGCGCAGAGCTGGGGTTCCTGGTACTGGGTCCCGGGCGGCGTCTCCGCGGCGGCGGTGTGCGTCCCGGCGCTGCTGGGGCTGCGCCGGCCGCTCTGGCCGGCGGCCGCGGGGTTCGCCCTCGCGGGGGCCGCCATCGCCGGCGTCCGCGCGGCCGGTCGCGACCTTCCCGCCGAGCCCAGCCCGGCGATGACCCTGGGGCTGGCGGTGCTGACCGGCTCCGCGCTCCGGATCCTCCCGCCGGCGCCGGCCGCCGCCGTCACGGCCGCCGGACCGGCGGTGATCATCGCCGGTCAGCTCGCCGCCGGCCCGCCGCCCGCGGGCCTCGCGGCGGTGACGGCGCTGGACGGCCTGGTCTGGCTGGCCGCCGTCGGCGTCGGGCTGGCGCTGCGGCTCCTGGACGCGCGGGCGCGCGGGGTGGCCGAGCAGGTCCGCCGGGCCGAGCGGCTGGAGCTGGCCCGGGAGCTGCACGACGTCGTGGCCCACCACATCACGGGCATGGTGGTCCAGGCGCAGGGCGCCCAGGTGGTCGCGCGGAGGAACCCGGAGCAGGTGAGCGGGTACCTCGGCGAGATGGAGGCCGCGGGCACCGAGGCCCTGGCCGCGATGCGGCGGGTCGTCGGGCTGCTGCGCGACGCCGACGACGCGGCGCCGGCGTCCCCCGGGCCGGAGCGCCTCGGCGCGCTGGTGGAGCGGTTCCGCCTGCAGGGCCCGGAGGTGCGGCTGAGCATGCCGGACGGGAACGCGGACGCCGCGTGGCCGCCGGAGGTGACCACCACCGTGTACCGCGTCGCCCGGGAGGCGCTGACGAACGTGCTGCGGCACGCGCCCGGGGCCCGGTCCGTCACGGTCACCGTCGCGCAGGGCCCCGAGGGCGTCACCGTCGAGGTCGCCGACGACGCCCCGGCGGCCCCGGCCCGGCACCCCCATCGCGGCGGTTACGGACTGATCGGCATGCGCGAGCGCGTCGAGTCGCTGGGCGGGTCGCTGCGCGCCGGACCGCGGCCGGGCGGCGGCTGGTCCGTCCGGGCGGCGCTGCCCGTCCCCGCGGGGCGGTCCCGATGACCATCTCGGTCCTCCTCGCCGACGACCAGGCGATGGTCCGCCGCGGGCTGCGGCTCATCCTCGAGGACCAGCCCGACATCACCGTCGTCGGGGAGGCGGTCGACGGGGCCGAGGCGGTCGACCTGGCCCGGCGTCTCCGGCCGGACGTGTGCCTGGTGGACATCCGGATGCCCCGGCTCGACGGCATCGCGGTGACCCGCGCGCTGGCCGGCCCGCAGGTGCCCGACCCGATGCGGGTCGTCGTGGTCACCACGTTCGACCTGGACGAGTACGTGTACGGGGCGCTGCGCGGCGGTGCGTGCGGCTTCGTCCTCAAGGACGCGGGGCCCGCGCTGCTCGTCGAGGCGGTCCGCGCCGCCCGCAACGGCGAGGCGCTGGTCTCGCCCGCCGTCACGGTCCGGCTGCTGCGGCACCTCGCGGCCGCCTCGGCGCCGCCGCGCGCCGAGCGGCCCCCGCCCCTGTCGGACCGCGAGCTCGAAGTCGTCCGGGCCCTCGCGCGCGGCCTCACCAACCAGGAGATCGCCGCCGAGCTGTTCATCTCGCTCAGCACCGTCAAGAGCCACCTGTCGGGCATCCAGACCAAGCTGGGGGTGCGGAACCGCGTCGGAATCGTCACCTGGGCGTGGGAGAACAACCACGTGGAACCGTCCTGACGCGGCCGGCCACCGCTCTGACCGGCCGGCGGCCCGTGTTCCGGAGCGGAACACGGGCCGCCGGGAGGATCAGATGCGGGCGACGCCCTCCTCGCGGGCCTTGGCGGCCACCGCGGCAGTGACGGCCGGGGCGACGCGGTCGTCGAACGGGCCGGGGATGACGTAGTCGGCGGTCAGGTCGTCGCCGACGATGCCGGCGAGGGCGTTCGCCGCCGCCAGCTTCATCCCCTCGGTGATGGTGTGGGCCCGGACGTCCAGCGCGCCGCGGAAGATGCCGGGGAACGCGAGCACGTTGTTGATCTGGTTCGGGTAGTCGCTGCGGCCGGTCGCGACGACCTTGGCGTGCCGGCGGGCGACCTCGGGGTGCACCTCGGGGGTCGGGTTGGAGAGGGCGAAGACGATCGCGCTGTCCGACATCGTGGCGACGCACGACTCGTGGACGGTGCTGCCGGACAGGCCGATGAACACGTCGGCGCCGCGCAGCGCCTCCTCCGTGGAGCCCTTCAGGTGCGAGCGGTTGGTGATCGCGGCGATGCGCTCCTTGACGGGGTTCAGGCCGTCGCGCCCCTCGTGGATGATGCCCTTGCTGTCGGACAGGGCGATGTCGCCGATGCCCGCCTCGATCAGGATCTGCGAGACCGCGATGCCGGACGCGCCCGCGCCCGCCACGACCGCGCGCAGCTCCGACAGCGGTTTGCCGACGAAGCGCGCCGCGTTGGTGAGGGCGGCGAGCGCCACGATCGCGGTGCCGTGCTGGTCGTCGTGGAAGACGGGGATGTCGAGGGCGGCGCGCAGCCGGTCCTCGATCTCGAAGCAGCGGGGGGCGCTGATGTCCTCCAGGTTGATGCCGCCGAAGCTCGGCGCCATCCGGATCACGGTGTCGACGATCTCGTCGACGTCCGTGCAGCTCAGCGCGATCGGCACGGAGTCGACGTTCGCGAACTCCTTGAACAGCAGCGACTTGCCCTCCATGACCGGCATGGACGCCGCCGGGCCGATGTCGCCGAGCCCGAGCACCGCGGTGCCGTCGGTCACGACGGCGACGACCTTGGAGGTCCAGGTGTAGTCGTAGGCCAGCTCGGGGTTGTCGGCGATCGCGGTGCACACGCGGGCGACGCCCGGCGTGTAGGCCAGCGAGAGGTCGTCCTTGTTGCGGACGGGGATGGTCGAGCGCATCTCCAGCTTGCCGCCGCGGTGCAGCGGGAAGGCCGGATCGTCGTCCAGTGAGGGCGGTTCAGTGGGAATGGGCTCAGCAGCCACAGCGACCCCTGTCTGTGAAAGTTGGCTTTCTTGAGATGCCGCCGCGTGGTGGTGTGGTGTGGCCGGTCACCCGGTGGATCTCGCGACGCACGGGGGTCACCCGTTGTCTGATTGTGCCACAGGGGGTCGGGCCCGCCCGGGGGCCGGGGTGGGTGGTGACCGTCACGTGACCGTGCCCACACGGTGGTGGGTCGGTCGCGTTGCGTAGGGCATACCCCTGAACACTGGCGGATCCGGGTTCGCCTCGTTGCGTGATTGTTTCGCACCCTTTATCCAGATCAGGGACGTTGTACGCCAAACTATGCACCTGACCTTCGGATCTACGCGGATCCGACGAAACCACCAGGAGGGGGACCAGTGAGCACCGGTTCTCTGCGCCGCCGCGCCCTCGCGGCGAGCGCGCTCGTACTGACGGGCGCGCTCGCGCTGTCCGCATGCGGCGACAGCAACGACTCTGGCGACTCGGGCTCCGCGGCCTCGAACACGAGCGTGGACAGCAAGCTCGCGGCCATGGTCCCGGCCGCGATCAAGAGCGACGGGAAGATCTCGATCGGCACGGACGCCTCGTACCCGCCCAACGAGTCCGTCGACCCGGCCTCGCAGAAGATCGTCGGATGGGACGTCGACCTCTTCAACGCCGTCGCGGCCAAGCTCGGCCTGAAGACCCAGTACAGCAACGCGGGCTTCGACACGATCATCCCCGGCGTCCAGTCCGGCAAGTACGAGGCCGGCATCTCCTCCTTCACCGACACGAAGGAGCGCGAGCAGGCCGTCGACTTCGTCACCTACTACTCGGCCGGGACGTCCTGGGCCGTGCTGAAGGGCAACCCGAAGGGCGTCAACCCCGACGACGCCTGCGGCAAGTCCGTCGGCGTCCAGCAGGGCACCGTGCAGGTCGACGACCTCGCGGCGCGCAGCAAGAAGTGCACCGACGCGGGCAAGCCGGCCATCAAGAGCGTCGTCCGCAAGCAGCAGACCGAGGTCAACAACGACCTCGTCGCGGGGAAGGTCGACGGCATGGCCGCCGACTCGCCCATCGTCGGCGACGCGGTGAAGAAGACCGGCGGCAAGCTGGAGATCATCGGCCAGACCTACGACACCGCGCCCTACGGCTACGCGGTCGGCAAGAACTCCGGCCAGCTCAAGGAGGCCATCCAGGGCGCGCTCAAGGCCCTGATCGCCGACGGCACCTACAAGAAGATCCTCACCGACGCCGGCGTGGAGAGCGGCGCGATCACCGAACCGAAGATCAACGGGGCGCAGAGCTGATCGCATGACGGTCGACAACGACGCCGGCAAGGGGCGGCCTGAGGCGATCAAGGCCGTCCCCGTCCGGCATCCGGGGCGCTGGCTCGGGGCGGCGGTCGTCCTCGTGCTGGTCGCCATGTTCATCCACTTCCTCCTGACCAGCAAGGCGCTCGACTGGTCGGAGCAGTGGAAGTACCTGTTCTCGGATCCGGTGCTCAAGGGCGTCCGGAACACGGTCTGGCTCACCCTGGCGGCCATGGTCGGCGGTGTCGTGCTCGGCATCGTGCTGGCGCTGATGCGGCTGTCGGCCAACCCTCTGCTGAGCGGTGCCGCCTGGGTGTACCTGTGGTTCTTCCGCGGCACGCCGCTCTACACGCAGCTGCTCATCTGGGGCGCGATCGGCACGCTGTTCCCGACGGTCGGGATCGGGATCCCCTTCGGCCCCGAGTTCGAGACGTGGAAGACGCAGGAACTGGTCAACGCCGCGCTGGCGGCGGCGCTGGGGCTCATCCTCAACGAGGCCGCCTACATGGCCGAGATCGTCCGGGCCGGCATCCTGTCGGTGGACGAGGGCCAGCAGGAGGCCGCGAGCGCGCTCGGCATGTCCCGGATGCAGACGATGCGGCGCATCGTGCTGCCGCAGTCGATGCGCGTCATCGTCCCGCCGACGGGCAACGAGGCGATCTCGATGCTGAAGAACACCTCGCTCGTCGCGGCCATCCCGTACTCGGAGCTGACCTTCACGGCGCAGACCATCTACGCCACCACCTACAAGATCATTCCGATGCTGGTGATGGCCTGCCTGTGGTACCTCCTGATCTCCTCGGTCATGATGATCGGGCAGTTCTACCTGGAGCGGTACTACAGCCGGGGCACCAGCAAGGGGGCGGAGGCCAGGCAGCGGCTCCGCTTCCGCGGCGGAGGAGGCGGCCAGTGAGCGGAGGCGAGGACATCGTGGGCGACGCCCCGGCCGGCGTCCCGGAGCCCGCGAGCGGCGGGCTGATGGTCAAGGCCGAGGCGGTGCACAAGTCGTTCGGGCGCCTTGAAGTGCTGAAGGGCATCGACCTGGAGGTCAGGCCCGGCGAGGTGATGTGCGTGGTCGGCCCGTCCGGCTTGGGCAAGTCGACCTTCCTGCGCTGCATCAACCACCTGGAGAAGATCAACGCGGGGCGGCTGTGGGTGAACGGCCACCTCGTCGGCTACCGGGAGTCGGGCGGCAAGCTCTACGAGCTGCGCGACCGGGAGGTCGCCGCCCAGCGCCGCGAGATCGGCATGGTGTTCCAGCGGTTCAACCTGTTCCCGCACATGACGGCGCTGGAGAACGTCATGGAGGCGCCGGTACGGGTGAAGCGGCAGCCGAAGGCGCAGGCCAGGGAGCGGGCCGTCGCCCTGCTCACCCGGGTCGGGCTCGGCGACAAGGTGGGCAGCTACCCGGCGCAGCTGTCCGGCGGGCAGCAGCAGCGCGTCGCGATCGCGCGGGCCCTCGCCATGGAGCCCGCGCTGATGCTGTTCGACGAGCCCACCTCCGCGCTGGACCCCGAGCTCGTCGGCGAGGTCCTGGAGGTCATGAAGCAGCTCGCCCTCGACGGCATGACCATGGTCGTGGTGACCCACGAGATGGGCTTCGCCCGCGAGGTCGGCGACTCGCTGGTCTTCATGGACGGCGGCGTCGTGGTCGAGGAGGGCACCCCCCGGGAGGTCCTCGGCAACCCGAAGCACCCCCGGACGCAGGACTTCCTGTCCAAGGTGCTGTGACGCCCGGCGCGCGGCCCGTCCCCGACACGCCGGGGGCGGGCCGTTTCGCTCGCCGGCCGGCGGTTAGTGTGCGTTCATGTTCGCTGTCACGGCCACACAGATCGACGCAGACCATCCGCTGAACGGGCTCACGCTGGGGGAGCGGCCCGATCCCGAGGTACCGGACGGCTGGACGACCGTCACGGTGAAGGCCGCCGCGCTCAACCACCACGACCTGTGGTCGCTGAAGGGCGTCGGCCTGACCGCCGACCGGCTCCCCATGATCCTCGGCGGCGACGCGGCCGGGGTCGACGAGGACGGCAACGAGGTCATCGTCCACTCGGTAATCGGCGACCCGGACCGGGGCGGGGGCGACGAGACCCTCGACCCCAAGCGGTCGCTGCTGTCGGAGGTCCACCCCGGGACGCTCGCGGAGAAGGTGGCGGTGCCGCGCCGCAACCTCGTCCCCAAGCCGGCCGAGCTGTCGTTCGAGGAGGCGGCCTGCCTCCCGACCGCGTGGCTCACAGCGTACCGGATGCTGTTCGGCAAGGCCGGGCTCCAGCCCGGCGGGTCCGTGCTGGTGCAGGGCGCGGGCGGGGGCGTCGCGACCGCGGCGATCGCGCTGGCGGCCGCCGCCGGCTACCGCGTCTACGCGACCAGCCGCAGCGAGGCCAAGCGCAAGCGCGCCGAGGAGATCGGGGCGGACGCCGCCTTCGAGACGGGCGCGCGGCTGCCCGAGCGGGTCGACGCCGTGATCGAGACCGTCGGCCAGGCGACCTGGTCGCACTCGCTGAAGTCGCTGCGCCCCGGCGGGCGCGTCGTGGTGTCGGGCGCGACCAGCGGCCAGGTGCCGCCCGCCGAGCTGAACCGCGTGTTCTTCCTCCAGCTCCAGATCGTCGGCTCCACGATGGGGACCCGCGACCAGCTGGAGCGGCTCGCGCGGTTCCTGGTCAAGACCGGGGTTCGGCCGCAGATCGACCGGATCCTGCCGCTCGGCAGGGCGGAGGAGGGCTTCGCCGCGATGGCGGAGGGCGACCTCTTCGGAAAGATCGTCTTCACGCCGTGACGCCGTGGGGGAGACCGTGGCCGGAGCCCCCGGTCACGGCTCCCGGTCGAAGATCTCGCTGCGCAGCCGCTCGCGCGCCTCGTCGAGGACGGCCTGCGCCGCGGCGAGGTCGTCGTCGTCCAACCGGGCGTTCTTCGCGGACCTGCGGACGTCCTCGACGAACCGGCGCAGCAGGCGCTCCAGCTTGAGGCGGGCGACGTCCTCGCGGGTGCCGGTCGCCGTCTTCCAGGCGTCGTCCCAGTTCTGCCGCCACTCCTCCTTCCACGCCTGCGTCTGCTCCCGCCAGTGCTCCTTCTGCCGACGCCACTCGTCCTTCTGGCGCTCGGTGGTCTCCTTCCACGCGTCCTTCGACGTGGCCTTGCCCTGGTCGCGCATCGTCCGGGCGGCCTGCGTCAGCTCCTCCCGCAGCGTCCGGACGGTCTGGCGGACGTCCTCCTGCACGCCGCGCGCGAACTCCTGCGCGGAGGCGGCGATCTCGTCCTCCAGTTCGGCCAGCTCGTCCATCCGGCGCTCCAGCTCCTCGCGTCCCTTGTCGGTCAGCGAGTACACCTTCTTGCCCTTGACCACCTCATGGGTGACCAGGCCCTCGGCCTCCAGCCGGGCCAGCCGCGGGTAGATGGTGCCGGGGGAGGGCGAGTACACCCCGAGGAACCGGTCCTGCAGGAGCCGGATCACCTCGTAGCCGTGCCGCGGGCTCTCCTCCAGCAGCTTGAGCAGGTACAGCCGCAGGCGACCGTGGCCGAAGACGGGGCTCACGTCGTCACTTCTCCATTCGGGGTGTGGTGATCTCCGGGGCGTCGTCGTCGCGGCCGAGGAGGGCGATCGTGCCGGACACCGTGTTGACCGCGACCCGCCCCGAGCCGTCCCCCATCTTCCCGCTGACGGAGCGCGAGACGGCGCGTTCCTGCCGGTCGAACGGGAAGGACGTCTCGATCCGCCCCGCCGCCGAGTTCAACGTCACCTGCGCGCTCGTGGACGCCGGGACGCGCAGCGCCACCTCGCCCGAGACCGTGTTCACCTCGACGCCGCCGCTCCCGGACAGGTCGACGTCGGCGGCGATGCGGCCGCTGACCGTCCGGGCCGCGAGCCGCTCGACGGACGCGCCGGCCAGCGTCAGGTCACCGGACACGGAGGTGAACGACACCGTCCCGTCCAGGCCCTGCGCCTCGACCGCGCCGGAGACCGTGTTGGCGTCGACCGCGCCCGCCACCCCGTCGAGCGTCACCTCGCCCGAGGCGCTCTTGATCGACGTGCGGGCCGTCGTGCCGGTCACCACCGCGTCGGCCGACACCAGGTTGAGGCTGACCGGGCAGTCGTGCGGGACGGTCACGGTGACCTCCGCGCGGACCCTCTGGTTGCGCAGCCAGCCGAGCACGCCCTCCCAGATCTTCTCGTGGGTGACGGTCAGCATCCCCGCCTCGTGCGTGACCACCAGCGGCGGCCCCTCGACGCCGCCGACCATGATGGAGGGGCGCTCGTCGGAGGCGAGCACCGACACGCTGCCCGCGATCAGCGTGACCCTCAGCGCGACCACGCCGTCGAAGTCGAGGGTGGTCGGTTCGTCGATCGTCCAGCGCGACATCACGATGTGCCCTTCGTCCGAGAGGCCTGCCGTCAGTTAACACGATATGTCGCGTCTCTGAGAAGTCAAGACATATCGCGTTCACCGCCCCCGGAGACGGCCCCCAGATCCCCCGAAGGGGCTCGACCGGCGCCCTCTGGGGGCGCGACCCCCAGACCCCCGGAGGGAGACTGACCGGCGCCCTCCGCTCCGCTGGCGCTCCGCTACGGTCGCCGGCAGTGCACCCTCTGGGGGCGGACCCCCAGACCCCCCGGAGGGAGACTGACCGGCGCCCTCCGCTCCGCTGGCGCTCCGCTCCGGT
>NZ_JBFARL010000021.1:0-66913 GCF_040674655.1 Actinomadura sp. NPDC049753
GCAGCGCCTGCCGGGCGCCCGCGGCGGCGGCCCGCGCGGCCTCCGGGAGCCCGGTACCGGGGGCCGCCGCGCAGGCCGCGGCGGCTTCGGCGAGGACGCTCAGGATCGTGCCCTCGACGGGGTGCTCGACGGCGCCGCGGGCCAGGACGGACGCGTGGTCGAGGGCGGCCGCGAGGGACGCGCCGTCCGGGGGCGCCTCCATCGGGCCGAGGACGTCGGCGAGCCCCCGGAACACCTGGCTGAGGATCACACCGGAGTTGCCCCGGGCGCCGAGCAGCGCGCCCTGCGCCAGGGTCCGCCACGGGTCCGCGCCGCCCGGCGGCTCGTCGAGGGCGTCGGCCGCCGCCACGACGGTCAGGTGCAGGTTGGTGCCGGTGTCGCCGTCCGGGACGGGGAACACGTTGAGCGCGTCGATCTCGGCCCTCGTCCGTCCGAGGGCCTCCGCCGCGAGCCTGCACCACCGCCGCACCGCCGCGGGGTCGAGGACCGCCGCATCATCGAGGGCCACCGTGCTCCCTTCCGCGCCGCCGGGTCGCGGCGCCGCCGATTCGCTAACCCGTCGCGCTGTCGGCTAGTCTGGTCCACGCGCCACGTTCGTGGCGCTCATCAGTGAGCGTCCATGATGCCCGGCCCGCCCGAGGCGGCAGCCGGGTGGCGCTCCGATCAGAGCATCGACACCACTTGGAGTTTCCCGTGGCTTCCGTCTGCGACGTCTGCGGCAAGGGACCCGGTTTCGGCATGCGCGTCTCCCACTCGCACCGCCGCACCCCGCGCCGCTGGAACCCCAACATCCAGCGCGTGCGCGCCGTCGTGAACGGCAGCACCAAGCGGATCAACGCCTGCACGTCCTGCATCAAGGCCGGCAAGATCGTCAAGCCGACGGTCTGAGTCCTGCCGGACCGCCCCGGGCGGGCGGTCCGCTTCACGGCTTCGGTCGGCTCATCGGGATTCCCGGTGAGCCGACTTTCGCGTTCTCGGGCGGTCGCGGCGCCGTTCAGTCGCGGTACCGCCAGGCGTGGTCGACGGGGCCGATGCCGGCGCCGAGCGGGAAGCCCGCCGCGATCGCGCCCGTCACGTACTCCTTGGCCTTGGCCACCGCCGCCGGGACGTCGTCGCCGAGCGCCAGGTGCGAGGCGATGGCGGACGCGAGCGTGCAGCCGGTCCCGTGGGTGTGCCGGTTGTCGTGCCGGGGGGCGGTGAAGCGGTGCTCGCGCTCCCCGTCGAACAGCAGGTCGGCGGGCTCGCCCGGCAGGTGGCCGCCCTTGATCAGCACCCAGGCGGGGCCGAGCGCCTTGACCGCCTCGGCGGCCTCGCGCAGGCCGGACTCGTCCACGACCTTGACGCCGGTGAGCTGCTCCACCTCGTACAGGTTGGGCGTGACGACGGTCGCGGCCGGCAGCAGCGCCGAGCGGACGGCGTCCACGGCCTCCGGCGCGAGCAGCGAGTCGCCGTGCTTGGAGACGCCGACCGGGTCGACGACGGCGGGGGCGTCGGACGCGGCGAGCGCCTCGGCGACGACCTCGACGAGGGCGGTGGACGCGAGCATGCCGGTCTTGATCGCGTGGACGCCGATGTCGGACAGGACCGAGTCGAGCTGGGCGCGCACGGCCTCGGGGGGCAGTTCCCAGTAGCCCTGGACGCCGAGGGAGTTCTGGGCGGTGACGGCGGCGACGACGCTCATCCCGTGGACGCCGAGCGCGAGCATGGTCTTCAGGTCCGCCTGGATGCCGGCGCCGCCGCCGGAGTCCGAGCCCGCGATGGTGAGCACGAGGGGCGGGGCGGAGGCAGTACGCGTCATACAGCCCACTTTATGGTGATCTGCGGGAAGCGGCGATCCGCCGGAGGGCGTCTCCCCGAAAGCGCCTGATCTCAGACCAGCGTGCAGGGCAGCCTGTTGAGGACGCAGGCGGACGGCCTGGACGGGGTGCCCTGCGCGGCGAACACGATCCTCACGGAGCCGCCGGGCGCGATGGCGGTGCGGCCGCGGACGAAGGGGACCCGGCCGGTCCGCACGACGGTGGCGCCCTGCACGGCCGTGACCGAGACGTTCGGGATCTTGAAGGCCAGCGCCCACGCGCTGACGGGCCGCTGCCCCTTGTTGGCGATGGTGGCGGTCGCCTTGAACCCTCCGGGGGTGCGGGAGGCGACGCGGAACCCGATGACGAGGCCGTCGGGGCGTCCCGCGCCGCGGCTGGCGCGCCCGCCGGGGCCGCGCTCGGTGATCTGGTTGTCGCGCGGGTCGGTCTGGGAGGTCTTCGGGGAGCCGCCCGCGAAGTTGAGGGAGATCTGCTGGGTGCTCAGCGCGTAGGAGACGATCCCCACGGCGATGACGAGCGCGACGATCGGGAGCAGCGGGAGCGGCAGCACGGAAACGATCTTCGTCCAGCCGCTCTTGCCGGAGTCGTCCGCGGCGGAGTCGCCGGACTCCGGCGCGCCGGGCGTGCCGCCGGGTTCGGGCGGCAGCCCGCGCGGCTGCTCGGGGAACGCCGCCGCGGGAGCGCCCGGGTAGTCGCCGGGATAGTCCCCGGGGAGCGGGGCGAAGCGGTACGGGTCGGGCGGCGGGTCGTGCTGGCGCTCGGCGACCGGCGGCGGACCCGACCTCACCTGGTCGTGCGGCGAGACGTACACGCGGTCGTCGGTCGGCCCGGAGAAGAGGTCGTAAGAGGGGTCGACCGGAGCCCCGAAGTACGGCCCTCGCGACGCTTCGGCGGGGTCGTCGTCCGGTTGCTCAAGCCTGGAGTGTCGTCCCATCCCATTCCTCTTCGATCACAGGATGTATACCAAAACCGTCCCAAGCATGCCTACCGGATGTGTCAACGCACACGGCTGTACGCGCTGAGTCCACCGGGGCGTTCAGCCTGGGAAATGATCCCATGCTCCGGGGGGCGGCGGGCGCCCGTCCACGCGCACCCCGGCCCCTTCGGCGACGGTCCCGATCCGCTTCCAGGACGGCGGCAGGACGGCGTCCGCCGGGTACGTCCCGGCGAACGCGTGGTCCTCGCCGCCGGTGAGCGCGTGGCGCAGCCCGTCCGGCCCGAGGATCTCCGGGACGGGCACGGAGGCGGAGTCGAGGTCGATCCGCACGCCGCTCGCGCCGGCGATGTGCCCGAGGTCCTGGACGAGCCCGTCGCTGACGTCGAGCAGCGCGGTGGCACCGTGGGTCCGCGCCTCCTCACCGGCGGTGTAGGGCGGCTCGGGACGGCGGTGCGCCGCGATCAGCTCCTCGGGCCCGTCCCGCCCGGCCTCCAGCAGCGCGAGCCCGGCGGCGGCGTAGCCCAGCCTGCCCCGGACGGCCACGACGTCGCCCGGGCGCGCCCCGGACCGGGTGAGCGGCGCCGCCCCGCCGAGGTCCCCGAGCGCGGTGATCGCGAGCGTGACCTGCGGCGCGGCCACGACGTCGCCGCCCGCGACGGACGCCCCCGCCGCGCGGCACTCGTCGGCGAGCCCGTCGTAGAGCCGCTCGGCCCAGTCGGCGCGGGTTCCGGGCGGGGCGGCGAAGCCGACGAGCAGCGCCGTGGGGTTCGCGCCCATCGCGACGACGTCGGCGAGGTTCTGCGCGGCGGCCTTGCGTCCGATGTCGTAGGGGCCGGACCAGTCGAGGAGGAAATGCCGCCCTTCCACGAGCAGATCGGTGGTGGCGACGACGCGCCCGTCCGGCGCGGCGATCACCGCGGCGTCGTCGCCGGGGCCGAGCCGGACGGCCGGGCCCTGGGGCAGCCGCCGGGTCAGGCGGCCGATCAGGCCGAACTCGCCCAGCTCCCCGATCGTGCCCATTTGCGCCGTTCCCCCGCTTTCTCGGTTTTCTTCCGGTTCGTACCGGGCACGCCGTACCCCGACCGCCCGCGGCGGCGCGTAACACGATACGGTGAACCCTCCGACGGTTGATTCTCCGCTTGGGGAGGACGTGATGGTGCAGGCCTACATCCTCATCCAGACCGAAGTCGGCAAGGCAGCCGAGGTGGCGGACCACATCTCCGGCATCACCGGCGTGACCCGGGCGGAGGACGTCACCGGACCCTATGACGTGATCGTCCGAGCGGAGGCGCGGAATGTTGACGAGCTGGGCAAGCTCGTCGTCGCGCAGATCCAGGGCGTTGAGGGCATCACGCGGACCCTCACGTGCCCGATCGTCCATATCTGAACGTCCCGCGGCAGCGCACCGCTCCCTCGCCGTCCTCGGCTGCCTGGCACTGCTCGCCGCGGCGTGCGGAGACGGGGCCGTGCAGGTCCCGGTTCCGAACCCGGACGCGGCGACCCGGCGGCTCTGCCAGGGGCTGCGACTGCCCGAGAAGGTGCACGGGCAGAAGCGCCGCGACACCTCCCCCGACTCCCCGCTGACCGCCGCGTGGGGCTCCCCCGCGATCGCGCTGCGCTGCGGCGTCCCCCTTCCCGCCACACTCCGCCAGACCTCGGAGCTCGTGACCATCAACGGGATCGACTGGTTCGGGCAGCCCGCCGACCGGCCCGTGACCTTCACCGCGGTGGGGCGGCAGGCCTACGTCGAGGTGACGGTGCCGCCGAAGTACAACCCGGCCGGCGACGTGCTGATCGAGCTCGGGCCGGCGATCAAGGCGACGATCCCGGCGAAGCCCGAGGGGCAGATCTGACCGGCGACCCCCTGGTCACCAGATCGGGACGGGGCTCTCCCCCCGCGGGTAGTAGCCGGGGATCGGCTCGCCGGACGCCGCCCGCTCCAGCCGCCGCTTCATCCCGTCCGACAGCACCCCGGCCTTCATCATCTCGACGAACACCGAGGTGACGTTGCCGAGGTCGAACCAGTCGCGCTGCCACGACCACCGCCGGTCCCCCGCGTACCGGAACCAGGACCCGCCGATGCCGAGCACCTCGTAGGGCGTCCCGTCGGGGCGGCTCGCGTCGGCGACCTGCTTCCAGAACCCGACGACCTCGCCCCTGCGCTCGTCGATCAGGATGCTCTGGTACGGATATGTCCAGCCGTCCAGGCCGCCCATCTCCGAGCCGAGCGCGATGTCGCGGATCTCGTCCCGGCCGACGGCCATGAAGTCCTGGTCGGGGCCGATGTTCCAGCCGTAGGTGGCGTCCTCGGTGTAGAGGTCGGCGAGCGGGCGCCAGTCGCCGGCCTCCTCGCAGCGGCGGTTGGCCTCCAGCCAGTGCTCGACCATCGCGTCGAGCTCTTCACGGGGGAACGCGGGCATCATGTCTCCAGCAGTTTGAGGGCCTGGGTCGGGCAGTAGCGGACGGCGGAGGCCACCTCGGCGCGCATGTCCTCGGGCGGCTCGGCGTCGAGGACGCGGACCTTGCCCTTGGACGGCACCTCGAAGACGTCGGGGGCCTCCAGCTCGCACATGGCGTGTCCCTGGCACAGGTCCAGGTCGGCCTCGATCCTCACCGGCGCCTCCGGCGGTAGCGGACGGCGCAGGGCTGGGCGAGCTGGACGACCATCTTCGAGTGGTCGTCGCGGTAGCTCTCCGGCGGCTGGGCGGGCTCGAACTCCCAGTCCCGCAGCAGCACCGAGAAGATGGCCTTGAGCTGCATCATCGCGAAGTTCGCGCCGACGCAGCGGTGCCGGCCGGCGCCGAACGGCACCCACGTCCAGCGGTGGAGCACGTCCTCCTCGCGGGGCGCGGCGTAGCGCTCGGGGTGGAAGGCGTCGGCGTCGGGGAAGTCGGCCTCGATCCGGTTGGACACGGCGAGGCTGCAGCCGACCATGGTGCCCGCCGGGATGCGGTGCCCGACCACCTCCTGGTCGGACTGCGCGACCCGCAGCAGCAGGATCAGCGGCGGATGCAGCCGCAGCGCCTCCTTGATCGCCGACTCCAGGTTCGGGATGGCGCGCAGCGCCTGGAAGGAGACCTCGCGGCCGTCGGCGTACAGCTCGTCCAGCTCGCGGACCACGCCGTCCAGGACGCCGGGGTGGCGGAGCAGCTCGATGAGCGTCCAGGCGGCGGTCCCGGACGTGGTGTGGTGCCCGGCGAACATCATCGAGATGAACATGCCGGTGACCTGGTCGGCGTCGAACTTGAGCGTGCCGTCCGCGTCCCTGACCGACATCAGCACGTCGAGCAGGTCGCGGTCCTCCCTGGGCGGGTTCGGCGGCCGCGAGTCCATGATCTGCTGGACGAGCTCCACCAGCGCCGCGCGCGCCGCGTCCCGCCGCCGGAAGCTGTCGATGTCGGCGTGGGGGTCGACGTAGGCGATCGCGTCGGTGCCGCGTTCGAGGTCGTGGTACAGGTCGGCGAACCGGCGGTCGAGCTGCTCGCGGAACTTGCGCCCGATCAGGCACGCGGACGAGGTGTAGATCGTCAGCTCGGCGAAGAAGTCGAGCAGGTCGATCTCGCCCTCCTCGCCCCAGCCGGCGACCATCCGGTCGACCTCGGCGGAGATCGTCGCGGCGTGCCCCTTCATGAACGAGCCCTTGAGGGCCTGGTTGTGCAGGGCCTCGCGGCGCTGCTCCGGCGTGGCGTCGAACACCACGCCCTCGCCGAAGATCGGCGTCATGAACGGGTAGGCCTCGGCCTGGTCGAGCTCCTCGTCGGGGGCGCGGAAGAAGAACTCGTTGGCCTCCGCGCCCGACAGCAGCACGACGCGGCGTCCGGCGAGGCGGAACTCGCCGACGTCGCCGCACTCCTCCCGGACCCGCCTCATCAGCCCGATCGGGTCCGAGCGCAGCTCCTCCAGGTGGTCGGGCCCGCCCGACACGACGCGCGGCTCCACCAGTGCGGTCACGACTCCTCCAACGGTGCTTCTGGCTGGACTTCGACGAGCCGGAGATGGGCGCCGCGCGGGGTCGCGACGATCGCGGCGACGGCGGCTGCGACGTCGGACGGGCGCAGGAAGTAGGGGTGGCGGGCGTGGCCCCACTTGCCCCAGTCCTCCAGGACGGCGCCGGTCGTCTCCGCGTCCCAGCTCATGCCCATGCCGGTCGCGGTCGGCCCCGGCCGGACGATGGACGCCCGCACGCCGGTCCCCTCCAGCTCCATCTGCATGGTGCGGGCCATCCCCTCGACGCCGTTCTTGGCGGCGACGTAGGCGCCCGTCCAGGAGCGCGGCGCGGGGACGGTGTCGGAGGAGACGAACACGATGTCGCCGCGCCGCCGCGCGACCATCGGGGGGACGAACTGCGACACGAGCCGGTGCGCGCCGACGAGGTGGACCTGCACCTGCGCGAGGAACTCGGCGGTGTCGAGCTCGTGCAGGCGCCCGGCGGAGAGGTCGCCGGCACTGGAGACGACGACCTCGATTGGGCCGAGCGCGTCGGCGGCCGCCGCGGCGAACGTCTTGACGGAGTCGGAGTCGGCGACGTCCAGCGGGTGCGCGAACGCCTCTCCCCCGCCGGCCCGGACCGTCGCGGCCAGCTCCTCGCACTTGCCGACGCGCCGAGCGCCGAGCGCGACCGGGTGCCCGGCCATCGCCAGCGCCGTCGCCGTCGCCGCGCCGATCCCGGACGAGGCGCCGGTCACCACGGCCGGGCGCCGCCGCGGATGGGGGTCGAACCTGGGCATCAGCGCACCTCCACGCGCAGGGGCAGGGCGGCGAAACCGCGGACGTTCACCGAGTGCACGCGCTCGGCGCCGTCGTGGTCGACCTCGTAGGAGGACACGCGGCGCACGAACTCGGTCAGCGCGATGCGCGCCTCCAGCCGAGCCAGGTTCGCGCCGAGGCAGAAGTGCCGTCCGCCGCCGAAGCTGACGAGCTGCGAGGTGTCGCGGTCGAGGTCGTAGGCGTCGGCGTCGTCGAACACGCGGGGGTCGCGGTTGGCCGACCCGACCAGCAGGAGCAGGCGGTCGCCCTCGCGGACGCGCCGCCCGTGCAGCTCGACGTCGCGCACGACCTTCCGGGCGAGCATCTGGCTGGAGGTGTCGTAGCGGAGCGTCTCCTCCACCCAGTCGTCCACGCGGGCCGGGTCGCGAAGCGGCTTGGCGCCCTGGTCGGGGTTGCGCGCCCCCCAGTACAGGGCGTTGGCGAGCAGCTTGGTGGTGGTCTCGTTCCCGGCGACCACCATCAGGAACAGGAAGGCGATGACCTCCTCGTCCGCCAGCCGGTCGCCGTCGATCTCGGCGTCCAGGAGCGCGGAGGTCAGGTCGGCGGTCGGCGCGCGGCGCCGCTCGGCGACCATGTCCTGGTAGTAGCCGGCGAGGGTGAGCGCCGCCTCCATCCCCGCGGGCGGGACGTCGTTCAGCCCCTCCTCCCGGTGGACGACCGTGTCGGCGAGCCGGCGCACCTCGGCCCGGTCGGCCTCGGGGACGCCCATCATCTCCGAGATGACGTCCATCGGAAGAAGGCCCGCGAAGTCGGAGACGAAGTCGAACTCGCCCTTCTCCAGGGCCGGCTCCAGGTGGCGCCTGGTCAGCGCCAGGATGCCGTCCGCCAGCTCCTTGACCCGCCGTGGCGTGAACCCCTTGGACACCAGGGCGCGCATGCGGGTGTGGCGCGGCGGGTCGAGCGCGAGGAACGACATCGTCCGGGGCGCGTGGGGGCCCCAGGCGCTCGGCTCCACCGACACGCCGTGGGAGTTGGAGAAGGTCGCGTGGTCGCGGAAGGCCGCGGACACGTCGGCGTGCCGGGACAGCGCCCAGAAGCCGATCTCGTCGTTGCGGTAGAGGGGCGCCTCCTCGCGGAGGCGCGCGTAGAGGGGGTAGGGATCCTCGTGGACGGCGTAGTCGAAGGGGCTGTAGGAGACCTGCGCGGCAGGGTCCACGGCCGTCACCTCACTCGGGGGGTTCGGGCAGGATGAGCTCCGCCATCTCGGCGAGCCGGTCGGCCATGCGGGCGTAGGAGGTGTAGCCCATGCCCGCGTACAGGAGCGCGCCGGTGTAGGCCAGTTCCAGCGCGCCGAGGATCTTGGGGTCGTCGTGCTCGCGCAGCGCGGCGCGGAGCCGTTCGCGGATCGCGTAGCCGATCCGCATCCGCAGTTCGCGGACGTCGGGGTCGGTGCCGAGCAGGGCGGTGGTGCACGCCGCCGCGAGGTCCGGCTCGTCCGACACCAGCAGCGCGATCTCGCGGAGCGTCCCCACGACCCGTTCGCGCAGCGTCCCGTCCGCCTCGACCGGGGGCAGGGCGCTGAGCCGCCGCCAGAACACCTCGGTGATCAGGTGGTTCTTGGAGGCGAAGTAGGTGTACGCGGTCGCGGGCGCCACGCCGGCGCGGCGGGCCACGTTGCGGACGGTCAGGCCCTCGTAGCCGGTCTCGGCGACCTCCACCACGGCGGCGTCGGTCAGCCGCCGCACCGTGTCGGCCTGCCGCTCGGTGAGGCGGCGCCGGGTGGACTCGGTCAGGGGTTCGGGTTTTCCGGACACGTGTCCAGACATTAGTTCAGAAGTGGGCCGCGCGCAACGCTCCGGCGCGTCGTCCCCGGGTGAGGCGGGTGGGATTCGAACCCACTCAGTCAGCGACACTTGGGTTACAGCCAAGCCCGACTCTCCGAACGTCGGCGCCGCCCCTCGCGCGGGCCGCGGGCCCGCGCCGTACCTCCGGAGGGATTCGAACCCCCAGCGCACAGCACCTCATGCTGCCGTCTCTGCCGTTGGACTACGGAGGCATGCGTGCGGCTCCCGGGATTCGAACCCGGAACGTCCACTTCCTGAGAGTGGTCTCTCTGCCTGTTGGAGTAGAGCCGCGGGAAACTCGCCTGGACGGGCGTCGCTCGCGGCGGCTCGGCCGGGGCCTCTAGGAGACGGGATACCGGCCGGGGCGGGCATGCGACGCCGAGGGCAGTCGAAGTCGATACTGCTCCAGAGCCATGGCCGGTCCTCCTCTCGGACGTCTCGCGTCACCGTCGCCGTCTCGGACGGGCTGACGTCGTCAACGGTGCCACCGGCGGCGCGGCGGCCGCAACGGGTTTTCGGCTCAGCTCTCGTCCGGCAGGGCCGCGCCGAACGCGACCAGCGCCCAGAACGCGACCATGATCCAGCCGAGCGCGATCCCCGTCACCGCGAGCCCGAGCCCGCGCTCGCCAGAGCGCCGCAGCCGCACCCAGGCCATGTGCCCGGCGATGATCGCGGGGATGGACGGCAGCCCGCAGGTGATGAGCCCCACCGCGCCCATGGACACCGCGTAGATCGCGAGGCTGTTCATGGGCGGCTTGCCGTGCGGATGACGCGCGGCCGGGTACTGGTGGGGCGCCTGGGTCGGGTGGCCCTGGTAGCCCGTCTGCCCCTGGTAGCCCGTCGGCTGCTGGTAGCCGGTCTGCTGCTGGTACCCGGTCGGCTGCTGGTAGACGGCCTGCCGGGCGTCGATCGCGTCGGCGTAGCGGCTCCAGCTCTCCGCCTCGGCGGTCCGTCCCTGCCCGCTGAGCAGGACGGCGAGGTTGCGCATCGCGGCCGGGTCGCCGGCCTGCGCGGCCTGCCGGTACTGCCCCTCGACGAGCGCCGCGGCCTCCCCCGCGGCGAGGGCCGGAGCGGCCCCCGGCGCCTGCGTCCCGGGCGTCTCGGTCCGCGGCCGGGAGGGCGGCTCGGTGCGGTCCCCGCCCGGGGTCTGCGGTGGGGGCGGCGTCTCGGCGCGGTGCCGGCCGGGCGCCCGGGTGTGCCGCGTGGAGGGCGCGGGCTGCCGGACCCCGCTGGAGATGAGGCCGTCCAGCAGCGACTGGGCGGACGGCCGCCGCGCCGGGTCCTTGGCCAGCGCCGCCTGGACGGCCTTCAGCAGCGTGCCGTCCAGCCCGCCCAGTTCGGGTTCGCCGCTGATGATCTGGTGGATGACCGCCGGCAGCGAGTTGCCGCCGAAGCACGGCCCGCCGCGCGCCGCGAAGGCCACGGTCGCGCCCCAGGCGAACACGTCGGACGCCGGGCTCGCGCCGCGCCCGTCCAGCTGCTCGGGGGCCATGAACGCGGGCGTGCCGATGATGCCGCCGGTCGCGGTGAGGCGCGTCCCGTCCAGCGAGCGGGCGATGCCGAAGTCGATGACGCGCGGCCCGAACGTGGACAGCAGCACGTTGGCGGGCTTGAGGTCGCGGTGCACCACCCCCGCGTCGTGGATGGCGGTCAGCGCGGTCGCGATGCCGACCGCGACGGCCTCCAGGTCGGCGCCGCGCAGCGGCCCCTCCTTCGCGACGGCGTCGTCCAGGCTGGGGCCGTTGACGAACTCGGTCACCAGGTAGGGCGGGTCGGCCGCGGGGTCGGCGTCCAGGACCGGCGCCGTGCAGAACGGGCGCACCCGCTGCGCCGCCGCGACCTCCGCCTCGAACCGCGCGCGGTACTGCCGGTCGGCCGCGTACTCCCGCCGGATCACCTTGAGGGCGACCTTGCGCCCGGACGCGTCCAGCCCCGCGTACACCGTCCCCATGCCGCCCTCGCCGAGACGGTCGACGACCCGGTAGGGGCCGATGCGTTCCGGCAGGTCGGCGTGCGGCACGGACATACTCCTCGGGACGGCAATCGGCCCTACAAGCCTGGCACATCCCCACACTTCACGCGGCCCGGTCCGCGATCTCTCCGGGCCCGCGCCGTCAGCCGAGCTCGGCCCGCAGCGTCCGGGCCACCATCTCGGCGGTCACCTCCAGCGGACGGACGTCATGCGCCGTCCGGCTGAGCACGAGCGCCCCCTCGAAGGCGCTCAGCACGTAGGTGGCCAGATCCTTCGCGCGTTCGTCCGGGATCCCGCCCTCGGCCAGCCTCCGCGCGAGGGAGAGCTCCCACAACGCGAACACTTCCGCGCACGCGTGCCGCAGCGGCTCGCTCGTGCTGGCGACCTCCAGCGCCACGGTCGCGATCGGGCACCCGTCGCCCCACTCCGACCTCTCCAACGCCTCCGCGCTCAGCCGGAACATGTCGAGAACCGACCGCTCCAGGTCCCGGTCGGCCCGCGCGAACACGAGATCGAACAGGCGCAGGTACCGATCGCCCGAATGCCGCACGGCCTCAGCCCCCAGCTGCTCCTTCCCGCCCGGGAAGAAGTGGTACAGCGACCCCCAGGGCGCCTCGCCCGCCGCGGTGATCTGCTTGAGCCCCGTCCCGGCGTACCCCTGCTCGCGGAACAGCTGGGCGCTGGCCTCCAGCAGCCGGGTCCGTGTGTCGCGCGTCATGGGGACACCCTAGCCATTGCCCTCACTAGATCGATCTATCTAGTATGACGATCGATCTAGACAGGAGGCGCTTCATGAGCGTGCGAACCGAACGCCGCGGCCCCGTCCACGTCATCACCCTCGACCGTCCGGACCGCCGCAACGCGGTCGACGGGCCGACCGCCCGGCGGCTGGCCGGCGCGGTCCGCGACTTCGAGGACGGCGACGCGAAGGTCGCCGTGCTGACCGGCGCCGGCGGCGCCTTCTGCGCGGGCAACGACCTGAAGGCGATGGCCGCGGGCGAATTCCCCGCCCCGACCGCCGACGGCCCGCCCCCGATGGCGGTGACGCGCGCCCGCCCGTCCAAGCCGGTGATCGCGGCGATCGAGGGCTACTGCTTCGGCGGCGGCTTCGAACTGGCCCTGTGGTGCGACCTCCGCGTGGCGTCGGAGACCGCCGAGTTCGGCCTGCTCAACTTCGAGCACGGCCTCCCGTCCCTGGACGGCGCCACCGTCCGGCTCCCCCGCCTGGTGGGGCAGCCCCGAGCCCTGGACGCCCTCCTGACCGCCCGCCGCATCCCGGCCCGGGAAGCCGCGAACTGGGGCCTGCTGACCGCCCTCACCCCACCCGGCGAAGCCCTGGAGACGGCACAGGCCCTGGCCGCCCGGATAGCGTCCCTCCCCGCCCCAGCCCTCCAGGCCGCGCGAGCGTCCCTCCTGGCACAGGGCCCTCTCCCCGAGGCAGATGCCTTGAGGAACGAAACAACCCTCGCCCTGTCCGCACTGCCCGCTCCCACGTGACCGCACGCGAATTCGCGGGAGCGCCTTGCGTCCCGGCGGGGGCTGAACTGTAGTCTGGACAGGTGTCCAGAACAAACGATCGCTTGCTTCTGGTGGACGGGCGTCTCGTCCCCGGGGCGGGCGGCGCCTTCGAGACGATCAATCCCGCGACCGAGGAGGTGCTCGGCACCGCCGCCGACGCCTCCGCAGACGACATGGACCGGGCGATCGCGGCCGCGCGCCGCGCGTTCGACGAGACCGGGTGGGCGACCGACCACGCCTTCCGCGCGCGGTGCCTGCGGCAGCTCCGGGAGGGGCTGCGGCGGCGGGCCGGCGAGCTGCGCGAACTCACGATCAAGGAGGTGGGCGCGCCGAGGTTCCTGACGTTCGGGGCCCAGTTGGACGCGCCCGTCGACGACCTCGCGTGGTTCGCGGACCTGGTCGAGGAGTACGGCTGGGAGCGGGACCTCGGGCGGGCCGAGCCGATGGGGATGCCCAGCCACCGGCGGGTCGTCCGGGAGGCGGTGGGCGTCGTCGGCGCCGTCACCCCGTGGAACTTCCCGCACCAGATCAACCTCGCCAAGCTGGGTCCGGCGCTGGCGGCGGGCAACACGGTGGTGCTGAAGCCCGCGCCCGACACGCCCTGGTGCGCGGCGGTGCTCGGCGAGGTCATCGCTGAGGAGACCGACATCCCGCCGGGCGTGGTCAACGTCGTCACCTCGTCCGATCACGCGCTGGGCGCCCAGCTCACACGGGACCCCCGCGTCGACCTGGTGTCGTTCACCGGGTCCACGGCGACGGGACGCGACGTGATGGCGAGCGCGGCCGGCACGCTCAAGCGGGTGTTCCTGGAGCTCGGCGGCAAGTCGGCGTTCGTGGTCCTGGACGACGCCGACCTGCGGGCCGCGTGCTCGTACGCGGCGTTCGCCGGGATCACCCACGCCGGTCAGGGCTGCGCGATCACGACCCGGATCCTCGTCCCGCGCGGGCGCCACGACGAGGCCGTGGAGATCACCGCCGGGGCGCTGGCGAAGCTCGGCGCCGGCGACCCGCAGGACGACCGGACGATCTGCGGCCCGGTCATCTCGGCGCGTCAGCGCGAACGGATCGAGGGCTACCTGGACCTGGCCGTCAAGGACGGCGGCGCGTTCGCCTGCGGCGGCGGCCGCCCGGAGGGCCGGGACAGGGGGTTCTGGATCGAGCCGACACTGATCACCGGGTTGACCAACGACTCGCGCGCGGCGCGGGAGGAGATCTTCGGGCCGGTGCTGGTGATCCTGCCGCACGACGGCGACGACGACGCGGTGCGGATCGCGAACGACTCGCCGTACGGGCTGTCGGGCGCGGTGCACGGCGGGGACGTCGAGCGGGCGCGCGGTGTCGCGCGGAGGCTGCGCACCGGGACGGTCAGCGTGAACGGCGGCGTCTGGTACGGCGCGGACGTCCCCTTCGGCGGCTACAAGCAGTCGGGCATCGGCCGCGAGATGGGCGTGGCCGGTTTCGAGGAGTACCTGGAGACCAAGGCGATCGCGGAGGGCGTGTGAGGTTCGAGGGAAAGGTCGCGGTCGTCACCGGGGCCGCGCAGGGAATCGGCGAGGCGTACGCGCGCGCCCTGGCGTCCGAGGGCGCCCACGTGGTCGTCGCGGACGTGGACGAGCGCGGCCGGGACGTCGCGGACGACATCAAGGGCCTGTTCGTGCGGACGGACGTGTCCGACCCCGCGTCCGTGGACGCCATGGCCGGGGAGGCGGCGGAGCGGTTCGGCGGGATCGACCATCTCGTCAACAACGCCGCCATCTTCGGAACGATGAAGCTGGACTTCCTCTTCACCGTCGACTGGGACTACTACAAGAAGTTCATGTCGGTGAACATGGACGGCGCGCTGCTGTGCGCGCGCGCCTGCTACCCCCACATGCAGGCGCGCGGCGGCGGTTCGATCGTCAACCAGTCGTCCACGGCGGCGTGGCAGTACTCGGGCTTCTACGGGCTCGCCAAGGTCGGCGTCAACGGGCTCACGCAGCAGCTCGCGCACGAGCTGGGCGGCATGAACATCCGCGTGAACGCGATCGCGCCGGGCCCGATCGACACCGAGGCCAACCGGACGGTGGTGCCGGGCGGCATGTCGCAGAAGATCGTCCGGGACAAGATGGCGCTCAAGCGGATGGGGTCGCCCGAGGACCTGGTGGGCGCCTGCCTGTTCCTGCTGTCGGACGACGCCGCGTGGATCACCGGCCAGATCGTCAACGTCGACGGCGGCGAGGTGTTCCGGGCATGAGCGATGCGCGCGTCCCCCCGCCGGGTGAACGCATGGCGGTCGGCTTCATCGGGCTCGGGCAGATGGGGGCGCCGATGGCGACCCACCTAGCGGGCAGGGGCCTGGCCGTGTACGACGCGCGGGCCGAGGCCGTGGCGCCGCTGGTGAAGGCGGGCGCGCGGGCGGCGAGGAGCGTCGCCGAGGTGGCCGCGCACTGCGACCTGGTCTCGGTCATGGTCCGGGACGACGCCCAGGTGACGGAGGTGGCCGAGGAGGTGCTCGCGAGCGCGCGTCCGGGCACGGTCCTGGCCGTCCACTCGACCATCCGCGCGCGGACCGCCGAGGACCTGGCCTCGCGAGCGCGGCGCTACGGGATCGAGGTGGTGGACGCGCCGGTGAGCGGCGGGTTCATGGGGGCGAGCGCGGGCAGCCTCGCGGTCATGGTCGGGGGGACGGACGAGGCGTTCGAGCGGTGCCGCGAGCCGTTCGGCGCCTGGGCGGACCTCGTCCTGCACATGGGGCCGGTCGGCGCGGGCACCCGCGCGAAGCTGGCCCGCAACATGCTGCACTTCATCTCGTTCACGGCCGCCGCGGAGGCGCAGCGGCTCGCGGAGGCGGCGGGGGTGTCGCTGCGCAAGCTCGGCAGGGTCGTCCGGCACACCGACGCGATCACCGGCGGCGCGGGCTCGATCATGCTGCGGCCGACGACCGCGCCGCTGGAGCCGGACGACGACCTGTACGACATCCTGCGGCACACGCGGGATCTCGGCGAGAAGGACCTGTCGCTCGCGCTGGAGCTGGCGGACGAACTGGGAGTCGAGACCCCGCTCGCACGGATCGCCCTCGACCGGTTCGGTGCGGGGCTGGGGTTGGCGGGAGAGGCCGATGACTGAGCGAAGCGAACCGGGGGGCGTGGGGGGTCGTCCCCCCACGGAGAACACGCCTGAGCGAAGCGAACCGGGAGGTGTGGAGGGTCGCCCCTCCACAGAGAACACCCCTGAGCGAAGCGAACCAGGGGGTGAGCGCGGCGAAGCCGTGGGGCGGCGTGAGCGTGGGCTGGAGATGATGCGTCAGGTCTACGGCTGGGAGGTCTCGGACGGGCCCGGCGACTTCTTCGGCATCACCGTGGAGCACCTGTTCGGCGACATCTGGACGCGGCCGGGGCTGAGCATCCGCGACCGGCGGCTGCTGCTCGTCGGGGCCCTCGCCGGTCAGGGGCTGAACGACGTCCTCGACATCCAGATCCCGGCGGCGCTGGCCAACGGGGAGCTGTCCCCGGACGAGCTGCGCGAGATCGGCGTGTTCCTCACCCACTACATCGGCTGGCCGCTCGGGTCGAAGTTGAGCGTCCAGATCGACACGCTGATCGCCAGGCACGAGAAGCGCGCGCGGCGGGACGGCTAGCACAGGCGCGGGGTCGGGTCGGGCATCAGCATCGGCCCGGTCACGCGGAACCGTTCGACGCCCTGCCGGGTGAGGCTGACGCGCAGGTCGATCCAGCCGCGCACGCCGGGCTCGCCGCAGTCGTAGGCGCCCCTCCGCGGGAAGTGCAGGTCGCCCACCGACAGCTTCGCGCCGCGCACGTGCACCGGCAGCAGGATCCGGGAGCCGGCGGTGAGCGGTGCGATGAGGCATCCGCCGACGTCGCGGCCGCGCGCCTCGCCGGGCACGGCCACGGGGTCGGACGGCGCGCAGCCGATGATCCCGGGGTGGCCGCCGGCGTCGCGCCCGCCGCCGGGGCGCCCGACGGCGAGCACGTCCACCACGATCACGTCGCCGGGCTCCGCGCCGACGACGACGAGCGGCCCGCACAGCAGGATGCCGCCGCCGGGTTCCCGGCCGGGGCACTCCATCCGGACGGACCCGCCCGTGATGACCTCCGCCACACCCGGGATGTCGGGGTGCCAGTGGGAGTGTCCGAGAACGTCCCGCATCCCGGGGTCGCCGAGGTCGAACACGGCTGGTGAAGGCATCGGGCAGAGCTCCTTCCGCAGGGATCAGGTGATGCTCCGATCCTGACCAGCCGCTGTTTCCGGACGGTTTCGGCTTCCTGACGCTCGCGTAAGACGGCCTTCACCGGAAAATCCCCGAGTCCCCGGGAACCGGGCCGTGAACGCGCGCGTCCAAGGTCCATGCGTGGTCGCATCCTCCTCCCGGTCGCGACAACGCTCCTGCTGGCCGGAGCGGCCGGGTGCGTCAGGTCAGGGCAGGTCCACGACCGGGACTCCCAGCCGCCGCCGGTGCGGCTCGTCGCCTATGGCGGCTGTGACGCGCTCCTCGACGAGCTGCGCAGCGCCACCTTGGACAAGGTCGGACCTTACGGGCTCGTCAGCGTGCCGGGCGGCGGCGGCTTCGAGGCCCTGGCGAAGGCGCAAGGCGCGGGCAAGGTCCCCGGGGCCCCCGCGCCCGCTCCGGAGCACTCCACCACGAACTCGCATGAGCCGGACGCGGACGAGCCCGATCTCGTGAAGACCGACGGCCGCCGGATCGTCGCGTTCGCCCGGGGACGGCTCAGGGTCATCGACCCGGCGTCGCGCAAGGTGGCGCACACGGTGGAGCTCCCGGGCGGCACCCGCTACGACGACGGAGAGCTGCTGCTCAGTGGTGACCGTGTGCTCGTGCTTACGCGGCAGGCCATGGCCGTCCCCTTCGAGGGTCCGGTACCGGGCCGGTCAGCGCCCGGTCGGCCGCTGCCCGAGCCGACGCAGACGACGCGCCTCACGCTGGTCGATCTGTCCGGCAAGCCCAGGGTCACCGGGACGATGACGTCCGGCGCCGACTACGTGGACGCGCGGCAGACCGGCTCCACGGTCCGCGTGGTGGTGAGGTCGCATCCGCGCATCTACTTCCCCGGTGGCGACGGCGAGAAGAAGGCCGTCGCGGCGAACCGGGAGGCCGTGTGGAAGGCCCCGCTGGACGCCTGGCTCCCGTCCTTCGAGGTGGAGGGCGGGGCGACGTACCGGACGCCGTGCGACCAGGTCAGCCGCCCGTCCTCGTACGCGGGTTCCTCGATGCTGACCGTGCTGACGCTCGACCTGGCGAAGGGCCTCGGCGACCCGCGGCCGGTCGCGGTGACCGCTGACGGCTCGACCGTCTACGGCAACGGGAAGAACCTCTACATCACCGGCACTCCCCCGGAGCTTTTCGCGTGGTCGCGTAAGAAGGCGGTCGAGCCGCGTACGGACGTCTACAAGTTCGACGTCCGCGGTAGCGAGCGTCCTAGGTACGTGGCCTCGGGCTCGGTCAAGGGCTTCCTGCTCAACCAGTACTCGATGTCGGAGCAGGAGGGGAACCTCCGCCTGGCCGCGACGACCAGCCCGAACGAACCCGGCAGGCAGGCGTCGCAGAGCTCGGTGTACGTCCTGGCCCAGCACGGCGCACGACTCGACCAGATCGGAAGGCTCGACGGCCTCGGCAAGGGCGAGCGGATCCACTCCGTCCGGTTCATCGGCGCCACCGGCTACGTCGTGACGTTCCGGCAGACGGACCCGCTGTACGTCGTCGATCTCACGGACCCCCGCCACCCCCGGACGACCGGCGAACTCAAGATCAACGGCTACTCCGCCTACCTGCATCCGACGGCGGACGGGAAGCTGCTGGGGGTGGGGCAGGACGCCGACTCATCCGGCCGGACGAGCGGTCTCCAGGTGTCACTCTTCGACGTCTCCACCGGGCCCCGTAGGCTGGACGCCTACAAGCTCCCCGGAGCGGCCTCCCAGGCGGAGTTCGAACCGCACGCGTTCCTGTACTGGCCGAAGACCGGTCTCACCGTCGTACCGGTGACGCGGCGGGACGGCGGCCCACCAGAGGCGCTCGCCCTCAAGGTCACCGGTTCGGGCGTCACGAGGCTCGGAACCGTCCGGTCCCCGGGCCGGGACTTCACCGGCGGTGCCGGGCGCTCACTCGTCATCGGCGACACCCTCTGGACGTTCTCGGACGCGGGCGCGCGCGCCGTCGACGCGGCCACCCTCAAGGGCGGCGACCGGCTCGCCTTCGGCTAGCGCAGCCCGGTCGAGCGCTGGAGCGCCGTCTGGATGAGCCGGTCGACCAGCGCCGGGTAGTCCAGTCCCGTCGCCGCCCACATCTGCGGGAACGCCGACGCCGGGGTGAAGCCGGGCATCGTGTTGATCTCGTTGAGGATCCAGCGGCCGTCGGGCGTGTGGAAGAAGTCGACCCGGGCGAGGCCCTCGCAGTCGAGCGCGTCGAACGCCTGCACGGCGATGCGGCGGACCTCCTCGATCGCCGCGGGCGGCAGGTCCGGCGGGATCGCCATGGTGGTGGAGCCGTCGAGGTACTTCGTCTCGAAGTCGTAGAAGTCGTGGCCGCCCCCCATCAGCACCTCGGCGGGCACGCTGGCCTCGGCGGGGCCGTCGTCCACTCCCTGCAGGACGCCGCACTCGATCTCGCGGCCCTCGACGGCGGCCTCCACGATGACCTTGGGGTCGTGCTCGCGGGCCGCGTCGACCGCGGCCTCCAGGCCGGCCTCGTCGGTGACGCGGGTGATGCCCATGCTCGACCCGGCGCGGGCCGGCTTGACGAACACCGGCGTGCCGTCGGCCAGGCCGAGCTCCCTGATGATCTCGTCGACCTTGCGCTTGCGCTCGCGCCGCCACTCCCGGTCGCCGACCAGCACGTACGGGCCGACGGGCAGGCCGCGCGCCTGCCACACGAGCTTCATGAACCCCTTGTCCATGCCGACCGCGCTGGCCAGCACGCCGGCGCCGACGTAGCGGATGCCGGCGAGGTCGAGCAGGCCCTGGATCGTGCCGTCCTCGCCGTAGGGGCCGTGCAGCAGCGGCAGGACCACGTCGACGTCGCCGAGGGCCGCGGGCACCTCTCCCGGCCGGACCACCATCAGGCCGCGGCTGTCGGGGTCGAACGGCAGCGCGAGGACGCCGCCCTCCCCGGTCACCTCCGGGAGCCGGCCGCCCTCGATCGCCAGGCGCAGGTCCGCGGGCGGGAGCACCCAGCGCCCGTCGCGGGCGATGCCGATCGGCACGACCTCGTACCGGTCCCGGTCGATGGCGGCCATGACGGCGCCGGCGGTGACGCAGGAGATCGCGTGCTCGGAGCTGCGCCCGCCGAACACCACCGCCACTCGGATCCTAGAAACCTGGGACATGACGCCCGACCCTACCGGTGATCAGCACGGGTCGGCCACGAGCGAACCGGGCGCGCTGCGCTGCCACGCCGTCACACCCCGTACCGCTCGGGCTTGGGAGACCGCGAAATCAGCGAGATCGCCGCCTCCTTGATCGGTATGCCGCGGTGCAGCACGGCGGTGACGGCCTCGGTGATCGGCATCTCCACGTTGTGCTTGCGCGCCAGTTCCAGCACCGCCTCGGCCGACTTCACGCCCTCCGCGGTCTGCTTGGTGACGGCGATGACCTCGTCCAGGGTCATGCCGCGGCCGAGGTTCTCGCCGAACGTCCGGTTGCGCGCGAGCGGCGAGACGCAGGAGGCGACGAGGTCGCCCATCCCGGCGAGGCCCGCGAAGGTGTGCTCGTCGGCGCCGAGGGCGGCGCCCAGCCGGGCGATCTCGGCCAGCCCGCGGGTCATCAGCAGCGCCTGGGTGTTGGAGCCGAACCCGAGCCCGACCGACATCCCGACGCACAGGGCGACGACGTTCTTCACGGCGCCGCCCAGCTCGACGCCGATCACGTCCGTGGAGGTGTAGACGCGGAAGTAGGACGTCATGGTGGCGGCCTGCAGGCCGCGCGCGGCGTCCTCGTCCACGCACGCGGCGACGGCGGCGCTGGGCTCGCCGGTGGCGATCTCGCGCGCCACGTTCGGGCCGCTGAAGACGGCGACGCGCTCCTCGGGGACGTCGGCGACCTCGCGGATCACCTCCGACATCCGCCGGGTGGTGCCGAGCTCGACGCCCTTCATCAGGCTGACCAGGACGGCCTCGCGCGGCAGAAGGGAAACCCAGCCGCCGAGGTTGTGCCGGAGCGTCTGCGCGGGGACGGCGAGCGCGACGAAGTCGGCACCGCGCAGGGCCTCCGCCGGGTCCAGGGTGGCGCGGATGCTCTCGGGGAGCGGGACGCCCGGCAGGTAGTCGGTGTTCTCGTGCCGTTCGTTGATGCCCTCGACCACCTCCGGCCGGCGGCCCCAGAGGGTGACCTCGCCGCCGGCGTCGTGCAGCATCATCGCGAACGTGGTGCCCCAGGAGCCGGAGCCCATCACGGCGGTACGGAAGGTCACGAGTCGGCCGCCTTCGGTTCGGCCGCGCGCCGCCCGGCGGACTCCGGCCCGGCCGGTCCGGCCTGCTCGGGGACCGCGCCCCTGGCCGGGTCGGCCCCCATGTCCGCGGCCGGGTCGGCCCCCATGTCCGCGGCCGCCTCGGCCTGGGCGGCGCGGCGGCGCTCCTCCAGGACCCTGTGGTGGTCGAAGGGCTCGGCCGGCGGCTCCTCGCCGCGCAGCTCGCCGAGCAGTGCGGTGATCGCGGCCATGATGTCGTCGGTGGCGGCGCGCAGGGTCTCGCGGTCCAGCGGGAGGCCCGCGTACCGCGACAGGTCCACGGGCGGCCCGGCGATCACTCTCATCGTCTTGCGGGGCAGCGGGTGGACGCCCTTCTTCAGGCTGCCCGCCAGGCCCTTCTGCTCGCCCTTCTTGTACGGCATCAGCTCGTGCGCGCCCCAGCTCGCGACCGGGACGACCTTGGCGCCGGTCTGCAGCGCCATCCGCGCGGCGCCCGTCTGCCCCGTCATCGGCCACAGCTCTGGGTCACGGGTGCAACTGCCCTCCGGGTAGAACATCAGGCACTCCCCGTCCAGGAGGGCCTTCTCGGCGTCCCTGAGGGCCAGGGCGGCGTCGGCGCTGTCGCGGTAGACCGGGATCTGGCCGGTGCCCCGCAGCACCGCGCCGATGAACCTCACGTCGAACAGCGTGGACTTGGCCAGGTAGACGGGGTAGCGGCCCGACTCGTAGACGAAGTGGGCGAGCGCGAGCGGGTCGGATTCGGAGATGTGGTTGGCGGCGATGATCACGCCGCCCTTCCTCGGGACGTTGCCCCGGCCGCGCCAGTCGCGCTTGAGCAGCCCGTACAGCAGCGGCCGCAGGATGACGATCGTGAGCATGCGCCACCGCGGCGAGTAGCGGTGGCCCGGGCGTCCCTCCTCCTGCGAGGGGGCGACCCCCTGCTTCGCTCCGCTCATCCCGCCCCTCCCTCGATCCGGCCCGCAGGCGAACCTGGGGTGTCCTCAAGTGTCGCGGTTGCGGGCGCATAGTGTCGAGTTGCCATGTCTACACCAGCACCCCCCGTGCGAGCGCACGGGAAGCCGCCGCTCCGGTGGTCGCTCGTCGTCCCCGTGAAGGTCCTAGCCAAGGCCAAGACCCGCATGTCGGCGGCGGCAGGGCCGCACCGGGAGGCCCTGGCGCTCGCGGTCGCGGCCGACACGGTCGCCGCCGCGCTGCGCTGCGACCGGGTCCGCGACGTGATCGTAGTCACCGACGATCCCCTTCCGGCGGCCGAGCTCGCCGCCCTCGGCGCCCGGATCGTTCCGGACGTCCCGGATGCCGGCCTGAACCCGGCCCTGGTCTACGGCGCCGGCCGCGGCCGCGAGCTGGCCGCCGACGCCGGCGTCGGGGCGCTTTCAGCCGACTTGCCCGCTTTGCGACCTCTTGAACTCGCCCGCGTCCTGGACGCCGCGAGCGCCGCGCCCGAGGCGTTCGTGCCGGACGCGGCCGGCGTCGGCACGACCCTCTACACGGCCCGCCCGGGCGTCCCGTTCTCCCCCGCGTTCGGCGGCGGCTCGCGGACCGCCCACCGCGCCCGCGGCGCCCGGGAGATCCTTCTGCCCGGCACCGACAGCGTACGCCGCGACGTCGACACTCCGGACGACCTCCGCGCGGCGCTCGCGCTCGGCGCCGGTCCCCGCACCACGGCCGTCGCCTCCCGGCTGCCCTCGTTGGCCTAGAGTCTGGGGCATGCAGGGGACGGTGAAGGCGTTCGACGCGCAGACCCGCTCGGGGAGCGTGCTCCTCGACGACGGGACGGAACTGCCCTTCGACGCCGAGGCGTTCGCGGCGGGCGGCCTGCGGCTGCTGCGCTTCGGCCAGCGGGTGAACCTCGCACTGGACGGCGAGCGGGTCTCGGTGGTGACGCTGTCGACCTTCCCGCTTCCCACTCCGCCCGCCTGAGCAGGGCATCCCCGAACAAGCGCGGCCGAACGAGCGCGGCCGGGACGGGGCGCGTCCGGACGGGCCCGGAAACGCGTCAGCGCCCGGAACCACGCGGTCCCGGGCGCTGACGCGGTGAGGCGCTTACTTCTTGCCGGCCACCAGGTTCTTGAAGTCGGCGCCCGCCTTGAACTTCGGCACGGACGTCGCGGGAACCTCGATGGTCTTGCCCGTTGCGGGGTTGCGGGCCGTACGGGCAGGCCGGTCGGCCTTCTCGAACGAACCGAACCCGGTGATCGCGACCTTGTCGCCCTTGGCGACCGCGTTCTGGATCGCCTCCAGGATGGCGTCGACCGCCTCGGCTGCGGCCTTCTTGCTGCCCAGCCGGTCAGAGATGGCGTCGACCAGCTCACGCTTGTTCATGGGTTACTCCTCTAGTTCCCCCCTTGCCCGAACGAAACTAAGGGACCCTCACCATGGACACAATCACCTTCACGCAAACGATGGCGTGTCGCTGGCGTTTTTGTCGGTCTCGCCCCCGTCTCGCCCGGTGACCGGACCGGATCCGGCCACTGCGCACGCTAACCGACGTCGGGCCCGTCTTGGAAATCGGCGAGGAACGCGTCCAGCCTGCGGGCGGCCAGTTCGGCGTCCCGTTTCGCCAGATCGGTGATCGCCAGCAGGTGCCGGATGAGCCGCTGCCGGTCCTGTGGCGGAAGCGGCGCCACGGCGCGATGAGCGTCACGCAACTGCCGTGCGAGCTGCGTCAACGTCGGATCGTCCCACTCAGGCCCGGTCCACGGGGCCGTGCTCACTTGGAGTCCCCAAACGGTCGGCGGTCGTTGCACACTAGGGAGATTCTCCCCGCGTCCGCGCCGACCGTCTCGCCCGGGGTACGTTCGGGCGCGCCCGTGACGCCGGATACTTCCGGGTATCTGACGCCACGGGCGGCGTGTCGCGGATCTCGGGCGGGCTACACCGTGGTGGGGAGCAGCGCTGTTCGGGCCGCCTCGAAGTCGGCGATGGCGTCGGCGTGGCGCAGCGTGAGGCCGATGTCGTCCAGGCCCTCCATCAGCCGCCAGCGGGTGTAGTCGTCGATCTCGAACGTCGCGGTGTCGGCGCCCCAGCGGACCTCGCGCGCGCCCAGGTCGACGGTGATCTCCAGGGCGGGATCCTTCTCGACCGCGCTCTGCAGCGCCTCGACCTGCTCGCCCGTGAGGACGACCGGCAGCAGGCCCATCTTCGTGGAGTTGTTGCGGAAGATGTCGCCGAAGCGCGGCGCGATCACGACGCGGAAGCCGTACTGCTGCAGCGCCCAGACGGCGTGCTCGCGGGACGAGCCGGTGCCGAAGTCGGGCCCGGCGACCAGGATGCCCGCGCCCTGGTACCGCGGCTGGTTCAGGACGAAGTCCGGGTCCTCGCGCCAGGCGGAGAACAGGCCCTTGTCGAATCCGGTGCGGCTGACCTGCTTGAGCCACACGGCCGGGATGATCTGGTCGGTGTCGACGTTGCTGCGGCGCAGCGGCACCGCGCGCCCGGTGTAGGTGGTGAACGCTTCCATCGTGCTTCCTTAGAGGTCGGCGTCATTCTGGGGGGACGACCCCCCAGACCCCCCGGCGGCTTCGCCGAGGTCAGTGGGGGCGGCCAGGTGCCCGGTGACGGCGGTGGCGGCGGCGACGGCGGGCGACACCAGGTGGGTGCGGCCGCCCGGTCCCTGCCGGCCCTCGAAGTTGCGGTTGGACGTGGAGGCGCTGCGCTCGCCCGGCGTGAGCTTGTCGGGGTTCATCGCCAGGCACATCGAGCAGCCGGCCTCGCGCCACTCGGCGCCGGAGGCCGAGATGACGGCGTCCAGCCCCTCCTCCTCGGCCTGCTTCTTGACCTTCATGGAGCCGGGGACGACCAGCATCCGGACGCCGTCGGCGACCTTGCGGCCCTCCAGCACGCCCGCGACGGCGCGCAGGTCCTCGATCCGGCCGTTGGTGCAGGAGCCGACGAAGACGGTGTCGACCGCGATGTCGCGCAGCGGCGTCCCGGCGGTCAGGCCCATGTACTCCAGGGCGCGCTCGGCGGACTGGCGCTGGACAGGGTCGTCGAAGGACGCGGGGTCGGGCACGGACTCGCCGAGCGGCAGGCCCTGGCCCGGGTTCGTCCCCCACGTGACGAACGGGGTCAGCTCGGCGGCGTCGATCACGACCTCCCGGTCGAAGACCGCGTCGTCGTCGGTGCGCAGGGACGTCCAGTACTCGACGGCGCGGTCCCAGTCCTCGCCTTGCGGGGCGTGCGGGCGGTCCTTGAGGTAGGCGAACGTCGTCTCGTCCGGGGCGATCATCCCGGCGCGGGCGCCGGCCTCGATGGACATGTTGCAGACCGTCATGCGGCCCTCCATCGACAGCGACCGGACGGCCTCGCCCCGGTACTCGACGATGTGGCCCTGGCCGCCGCCGGTGCCGATGCGTGCGATGATCGCGAGGATCAGGTCCTTGGCGGTCACGCCCTCGGGCAGCGCGCCCTCGACCGTGACGGCCATCGTCTTCGGGCGGATCTGCGGCAGCGTCTGCGTGGCGAGGACGTGCTCGACCTCGCTGGTGCCGATCCCGAAGGCGAGGGCGCCGAACGCGCCGTGGGTGGAGGTGTGCGAGTCGCCGCACACGACGGTCATGCCCGGCTGGGTCAGGCCCAGCTGCGGGCCGATGACGTGCACGATGCCCTGGCCCTCGTCGCCCATCGGGTGGAGCCGGATCCCGAAGTCGGAGCAGTTCTTGCGCAGCGTCTCGACCTGGGTGCGCGACACCGGGTCGGCGATCGGCTTGAGCAGGTCCGTGGTCGGGACGTTGTGGTCCTCGGTGGCGATCGTCAGGTCCGGGCGGCGGACCTGGCGGCCCGCCATCCGCAGCCCGTCGAACGCCTGTGGGCTCGTGACCTCGTGGACCAGGTGCAGGTCGATGTAGAGGAGGTCGGGCTCGCCCTCGGCGTGCCGTACGACGTGCGCGTCGTACACCTTCTCGGCCAGTGTTCGGCCCATCACTCCACCTCACCTGTGCTGATCGTCGGCTGTGCTGGTCGTGCCGGCCGGCGGCGCGCCGCCGGCCCGGTCGCCCGGGCGGTCCCGGCCACCTCGATTTGCATCTCAAATTACGAGACGGCAATATCAATGCATGGACAACTCTAGCGGAGTCGGCGTACTTGACAAAGCGGTGCTCGTGATGAACGCGCTGGAGGCCGGTCCGGCCTCGCTCGCCCAGCTCGTCCAGACGACGGGGCTGGCCCGCCCCACCGCCCACCGGCTGGCCGTCGCGCTGGAGCACCACCGCCTCGTCCACCGCGACGCGCAGGGGCGCTTCATCCTCGGGCCGCGGCTGGCGGAGCTCGCGGTCGCCGCGGGCGAGGACCGCCTGCTCGCGATCGCGCAGCCCATCCTGGCCCAGCTGCGCGACCACACCGGCGAGAGCGCGTCGCTGTTCCGCCGCCAGGGGGACGTGCGGGTCTGCGTGGCCGCCGCCGAGCGCACCAGCGGCCTGCGCGACACCATCCCGGTCGGCGCGGCGCTGCCGATGACGGCGGGGTCCGCCGCGCAGATCCTGCTCGCGTGGGAGGAGCCCGACCGGCTGCACCGCGGGCTGCGCGGCGCCAAGTTCGAGGCCACGACGCTGGCGTCCGTGCGGCGCCGGGGCTGGGCGCAGAGCGTCGGCGAGCGGGAGCAGGGCGTCGGCTCCGTCTCGGCCCCCATCCGCGGCGCGGCCGGACGGGTCATCGCGGCGGTCTCGGTGTCCGGTCCCCTCGAACGCCTCACCCGCTCCCCCGGGCGCCTGCACGCCGCGCCCGTCGCCGCCGCCGCCGAGAAGATCTCCGAAGGCATGCGCCGCACCGCGTCCTGATCCGGCCGTGGGGCGAAACGCCACAAGCCGGGCGGACCTGGGATTGTGCCGGTCTCCGCGCCTCCGACCTCGCTACCGTTGCCTTCGGTAAAGGGGGTGCAACGTGCAGATCTCCGAGCTCAGCGACCGCAGCGGGCTGACGGTCCAGACGATCAAGTTCTACATCCGGGAGGGCCTGCTGCCGAAGGGCTCGACGGTCAGCGCCACGCGCTCGGAGTACGACGGGCGGCATCTGGAGCGGCTCCGGCTGATCAGCGCGCTGCGCGAGGTGGGCGACATGCCGATCTCGGCGATCCAGGAGGTCATCGAGGCCGTCGAGGACGACCGGGTCGGCATGCACGAGCTGTTCGCCACCACCCACCACGCCGCCGGCCCGCACGTCGCCGCGCCGCACGACCCGCACTGGCGGGCGGCCCGCGAGGACGTCGACGCCATCGTCCGCGAGCTCGGCTGGCAGGTCGGCGACCGCGCCCCCGCCCGCGACCTGCTGGCCCACGCGTTCGTGGCGCTGCGCCGCCTCGGCTTCCCGATCACCCTCAAGGACCTGCGCCCCTACGTGAAGGCCGCCGCCGAGGTCGCCGAGCACGAGATCGGACGGGTCGCGGAGGGCGCCCCGCGGGCCCGGACCGTCCATTCGCTGCTGGTGTCGACCATCCTTTACGAACAGGTCTTCGCGTCCCTGCACCGGCTGGCCCAGGAGGATGCCTCGGCGCGCCGTTTCGGCCCCACCGTGCCCGCCCCGCGCACCTCCCCCCCGCCTGACCCCGCTCCGCCGGCCTGACCGGGTCCCACCAGGCTTTTCCGGGATAGACGGTCGGAATTGCCATTCACGCCCCCGAATTAGGGCTTTCACTTTCTTCGCTTAATATGAAAGGCGATGACCGCGACGACGCCTCCGGGTTCCTCCGGCGGCAGGTGGACCGACCGCCTGCTCGCCGAGGGCGACGACCCCGATCCGCGCTTCACCATGGCCAACGAGCGCACGTTCCTGGCCTGGATCCGCACGGCGCTGGCGCTGATCGCGGGCGGCATCGGCCTCGCCCTGGCGGGCGACCTGATCGAATCGCCGCTGCGGCAGGTGCTCGCGGTCGGCTTCGCCGCGGGCGGCGCCCTGGTCGCGGCGCTGGCGTTCCGCCGGTGGCTGCGGACCGAGCGCGCGCTGCGGCGCGCCGAGACGCTGCCGCCGCCCGCGCTGGCCCCGGTCATCTCCTACGGGCTGGCGGGCGCCGCGATCGTCCTGCTGATCGCGCTGCTGATCACCCGGTGAGGCTCAGGGACCCCGGCGCGCAGCCGGAGCGGACGGCGCTGGCATGGTCGCGCACCACCCTGGCCCTGATCGGCGCGGGGCTGCTGTGCGTGCGCCTGGCCCCCTCGGCCCCGGGCACGGTCCTCGCCGCGGCGGTCGTGTGCGGCGGGGCCGCGCTCATGCTGCGCCGCACCCGCAGGAGCTTCCACGCCCGGCGCACCCTGCCCTCCGGGGCGGGCGCGGCCGACCCGGTCTCGATCCTGATCACGACCGGTCTGGCCATCCTGCTGGCGGGCGTCGCCGCCGCCTTCGCCTTCTGAGGCGCGTCCCGGTCGAGCCATGCGTGCCGCGCATGGCTGGCGTGCGAAGTCTTCGCTGGTGACATGAGTGCTCGCCGTCTAACGTCGGACGCGCCATGACACGAATCGCCTTTCTCGGACTGGGACGCATGGGCGTCCCGATGGCCCGGCGCCTGATCGCCGCCGGGCACGACCTGACCGTCTGGAACCGCACGCCCTCCCGGGCCGCCCCGCTCGCGAAGGCGGGCGCCGCCGTCCGCGGCACGCCCGCCGAGGCGGCGCGGGACCGCGAGCTGGTCGTCACGATGCTCACCGACGCGGCCGCCGTCGACGACGTGCTGTTCGGCCCGGACGGCGCCGCCCCGGCCCTGCCGCCCGGCGCCGTGATCGCCGACATGTCGACGATCGGCCCGGACGCCGTCCACGACGTCCGGGGCCGGCTTCCCGCGGGGATCGGGTACGTCGACGCGCCGGTGTCCGGCAGCGTCCCGCACGCGGAGGCGGGCGAGCTGGTGGTCCTCGCGGGGGCCGAGCCGGACGACCTCGCCCGCTGCGCCGGCGCCCTCGCCGCCCTCGGGGAGGTCCGGCACATCGGACCGCCCGGCTCGGGGGCCGCGCTCAAACTGGTGGTCAACAGCGCGCTCGTCGGGAACTTCGCCGTTCTCGGCGAGACGCTGGCCCTGGCCGACCGGCTGGGCGTCGACTCCGGCCTCGCCCTGGACGCGCTGACGCGCATCAGCCCCCTGGCCCTCCGCCTCAAGGAGCACACCGAGGGCGACCCGCCGCGCTTCACGCTCGCGCTCGCGGCCAAGGACCTCGGCCTCGCCCTGGACGGCTCCCCGCCCGCGGGCGTCCTGCCCATCGTCCGCGCGCGGACGGACGCCGCCCTCGCCGCCGGGCTCGGCGGCCACGACCTCGTCGCCCTCACCGACCACATCAGGAGGACCCCGCCCATGCGCGTGACGCTCGGCAACCCCGATACCGTCCCGGCCCCGCCGAACCCGGCCTACTCCCACACCGCGTACGTGACGCAGGGCCCGATGCTGTACGTGTCGGGGCAGATCGCCCTCGACGCGGACGGCGAGATCGACAAGCCGGGCGACATGACCCGCCAGTCGGAGGTGATCATGTCGCTGCTGGAGCGGATCCTCGCCGCCCACGGCGCGGGCTTCGGCGACGTGGTCAACATCCGGACGTTCGTCACCGACCTGGACCGGCTGCGGGAGTACGGCGACGTCCGCAGGCGGTACTTCACCGGTCCGCCGCCCACCAGCACGACCGTCGAGGTGTCCCGGCTCTTCCACCCCGACGCCCTGCTGGAGGTGGAGATCGTCGCGGCCGTCCCCTAGGGCCGGGGCTCCCCCGCCGCGCCGGCCGGATCCCCGGGCCCGCCCTCGGACCGCAGCTCGGCGGCCACGTCCCGCAGGTGCGCGAGGAACGCGGTGACCGCCGGGGACCGGCGCGCGTGCCGCCCCACCGCCGCGTAGACGGCGCGGCGGGGGCGGCCGGCCGTCACGGCGCGCAGCACGACGCCGTCCCGCGCCATGGCGGAGGCCGCCACGGCCGGGACGAGCGTGACGCCGAAACCCTCGGCGACCAGCCCCAGCTTGGAGATCCACTCGGCGACGCGCAGCGGCGTCTGCGGCACGAACCCGGCCGCCTCGCACCGGGCGTGAAGCGCCGCGATCGCCGCCGGGTCGTCGGCGACGATCCACGGCTCGTCGGCCAGTTCCGCGAGCGGGACGCGTTCGCGCGCGGCGAGCCGGTGGCCGGACGGCAGCGCGACGAGCAGCGCGTCGTCCAGCAGGGTCACCAGGTCGTCGGCGGCGATCGAGGGGACCTTGTGCGTGCTGACCAGCGCGATGTCGAGGTCGCCCGCCTCCAGCATCGGCAGCAGGCGCTCGGTGGTGCCCTCGCGCAGCAGCGGCCGGACGCCCGGGTGCCGGGCCCGGAACCGGGCGAGCGCGCGGGGGACGAGCGCGGCGTTGGCGGTGGCGAACGCGCCGAGCCGCAGGGTCCCGGTGTCGAGCCGGCGCAGCCCGTCGAGGGCGCGGGCCGTGTCGGCGAGCCGGTCGAGGAGGGCGCGCGCGTGCGGGAGCAGGTACTCCCCGGCGGGTGTCGGCCGCACGCCCCGGGCGCCGCGCGCGAACAGCTCCACCCCGCAGACGTCCTCCAGCGCCGCGATCTGCCGCGAGACGGCCGACTGCGTGTAGCCCTCCGCGGCCGCCGCGGCGGTGAAGGAGCCCAGGTCGGCGACGGAGACGAAGGTCCGCAGCAGGACCGGATCGAGGGCTTCGGCGCGCACCCCCGGAGCATACGACCCGCTGCCGCCCGCACGGCGCGGCCTCCCTGCGCGCCGCCGCGCGGGCTGGAGGAGAATGACCGCCCGTGGAAGATCTCGACGTCGTCGCGTGGATCCAGGTGTCGGACGGCCGGATGCTCGCCGTCCGGTCCCGGGGCCGCGACCTGCTGTACCTGCCCGGAGGGAAACGGGAGCCGGGCGAGGACGACTGGTCGGCCCTGTCCCGGGAGGTCCGCGAGGAGCTGGACCTGGAGCTCGACCGGGCGTCCTTCCGGGAACTGGGCGTGATCCGGGCCCCCGCCCACGACCAGCCCGCCTTCGCCCACGTCCGCATGGCCTGCTTCACCGCCGCGTACCGGGGCGCGATGGCGGCGGCCGGCGAGGTGGACGAGTACGTCTACGTGGGGCGCGGCGACCGCCACCTGCTCGCACCGGCCGCGCAGGCCGCCCTCGACCTCGCCGAGCGGCACGGCCTGCTCGCCTGATCGACCTTCGGACGCCGCGCCCGGCGACTTTGGTCGCCGCGGGCGTGGTCCGGTGGCCGCTGCCCGGGCACGCCCGTCCCCGGAAGGCTCGGTGGCGGGCGGCTCGACCAGCGAGGAGCAGACGTTGCCACAGCGAGGACCGACGGCGCGGAAGGCGCCCGCGGCGCGGATGAGCCGCAGGACCGTGCTCGCCGGCACGGCGGCGGCCGCCGTGTCCGGGGCGGCGGTGATCGCCTTTGACCCGATGACCGGCGCCGCGCAGGCCGCGCCGGCCCGGAGGCGGCCGCTGCCGCAGCACGGCGTCAACTACGACACCGAACGCGAGGTGTGGAAGCCCGCGTACGTGCGGCGCGAGATCCGGGCGATCCGCCGCGACCTCCACTGCAACGCGATCATCCTGCTCGGCTCGAACCTGGAGCGCCTCATGCTCGCGGCCCGCTGCGCGGCGCGGGAGGGCATGTTCGTGTGGTTCGAGGCCCGGCATTTCGACCGGGACGCGCGGACGACGCTGACGTTCCTCACCGCCGTCGCCAAGGCGGCCGAGGGGCTCCGCCGCACCCACGCCGGCGTCGGCGTCTCGGTGGGCTGCGAGCTGACCATCTTCATGGAGGGGCTGGTGCCCGGCAAGGACTGGCGGGAGCGGGCCGCCAACCTCGGGACCCCGGCGGGCGAGGGCTACAACGAGCGGCTGAACGCGTTCCTCGGCCGGGCGCTCAGGACCGTCCGACCGCTGTTCGGCGGCCGCCTCACCTACACCTCCGGCGTCTGGGAGGAGGTCGCCTGGCGCGGTTTCGACGTCGTGGGCGTCGACCTGTACCGGGACGAGACGAACGAGGCGACCTACGTCAAGGACGTCCGGGCCCTGCACCGGTTCGGCAAGCCCGTCGTCATCACCGAGTTCGGATGCTGCACCTACCGGGGCGCGGACAGGCGCGGCGGCGACGGGTTCGACATCGTCGACTGGTCGCAGGACCCGCCCGTCATCCCGCCGGGCTACGTCCGGGACGAGGGGACGCAGGCCCGCTACATCTCCGAGCTGCTGGACGTCTACGAGGCCGAGGGCGTGTACGGCGCGTTCGTCTACGACTTCATCGAACCCGACGGCCCGTACTCCCCCGACCCCGCCAGGGACCTCGACATGGCCGGGTTCTCCCTGGTCAGGGTGCTGCCGCCCGAGACGGGGCTCGGCTACGAGAAGACGGGCCACTTCGAGCCGAAGCTCGCGTTCCGCACCCTGGCCCGCCGCTACGCCCCCTAGGCGGCCGTGACGCCCCTCAGGCGGCGAGGGCGACGCCGGCGGCGATGCCGAGGGCCAGGGACAGCAGGGCGGCGGCAGCGGCGAGCGCGGTGGCGCCGCGCGCCCGGGGCGGAGGGCGGGGCGGCCGCCGGAACAGCGGGACGATCCAGCGCAGGTAGTAGAAGACGCTGGCGACGGTGTTCACGGCGGCGACCACCGCGAGCCACGCGTGACCGCCGTCCAGCGCGGCGCCGAACATCAGGACCTTCCCGACGAACACGGCGGTCGGCGGCGTCCCGACGAAACCGAGCAGGCAGACGACGAGGGACAGGCCGAGCGGCGGCGAGGCGCGCAGCAGCCCGGTGTATCCGGCCAGGTCGTCGCGGCCGGCGGCGACCACGACCGCGAAGGCGCCCAGGTTCGTCACCGCGTAGGCGGCCACGAAGTACAGCAGCGCGGGACGTGCCAGGTCGGTCCGTCCCGCCATCGCGACCGGGACGAGCAGGTAGCCCGCCTGGCTCACGGTCGAGTACGCCAGCAGGCGGCGGACGTTGTCCTGCCCGAACGCGGCGAGGTTGCCGAGCGTCATCGTCGCCGCCGCGACCACGGCGAGGAGGGCGGCCCAGCCGTCCGGGGAGGTCTCGGCGCCGAAGCGGTAGAGGGCGGCGAACGCGCCGATCTTGGGGACGGTGGTGACGTACGCGGCGACGGCGGGCGGGGCGCCCTCGGTCACGTCCGGCACCCAGTAGTGGCCCGGGACGGCGCCCGCCTTGAACAGGAGCCCGGCGAGGAGCGCGACGAGGCCCGCCGCGACCGCCGCCGGGGGCGCGCCGGCGAGCCCGGTCCGCAGCACCGGGTAGGCGGTGCCGCGCCCCACGCCGGACAGCAGCGTCACGCCGCCGAGCATGAGCACGCCCAGCAGCGCCCCCATCAGGTAGTACTTCAGCGCGGCCTCGGTCCCGGGCGCGTCCTTGCCGAACCCGGCGAGCGCGTAGGCGGGGATGCTCGCCAGCAGGTACGCGGCGACGAGGACGAGCAGGTCGGACGAGGCGCCGAGCATGACCGTCCCGAGTGCGGAGAGCAGGATCAGGACGTGGTGCTCGCTCTCCCTCGGATGGCCGCGGACCCGCCCGGCCGCGAGCAGGACGACGGCGAGCGTCGAGCCGAGCACGGTGATCCGGGTGACGTGCGTGATCGCGTCGACGGAGAAGGAGTCGAACGCCATGAGGCCGGGACGGGTCGCCGCGGCCCCCGCGAAGGCCAGGCCCGCGACGAGTCCGGCCGAGCAGACCACCGGGACCGGCCACTGGCGCGCACGGGGCAGGAACATCCCCGTCATCAGCCCGGCCACGGCGGCGGCCAGCACGCACAGCTCGGGGGCGAGGTCGGCGGGGTTCTCGTTCATCAGCGGCCCACCAGCGCGACGACCGCGGCCGACAGCGGCTCGATCGTGTCGAGCAGGAAGCGCGGCGCGACGCCGATGACCAGCGACAGCGCCAGCAGCGGGACGAGCGCGCCCAGTTCGGGCCGCCGCACGTCGGTGACGAACGGGGTCAGCTCTCCGGGCGGGCCGAGCACGACGCGGTGCAGGACGCGCAGGAACAGCGCGGCCGTGACGAGGATGCCGAGGACGGCCAGGGCGCCGGCGACCGCCGTCGCCGCCGCGCCGCTCCCGATCGTCCCGGCGAAGATCTGGAACTCGGCGACGAACCCGGACAGGCCCGGCAGCCCGAGCGAGGCGAACGCGGCCACCGCGGTCAGCGCGGCGAAGACGGGCGCGCCGCGCGCGATGCCGCCGAACCGCCCGAGGTCGTAGCCGCCCGCCCGGTCGTACAGGACGCCGCACAGCAGGAAGAGCGCGCCGGTGACCAGGCCGTGGCTGACCATCTGCGTGACCGCGCCGGTGACGGCGAGCCGCCGCGCGTCGGCGTCGCCGGCGGCGTACCCGGCCGCGCCCAGCGCGAGGACGATGTACCCCATGTGGTTGACCGACGTGTAGGCGACGAGCCGCTTGAGGTCGTCCTGCGCCAGCGCGACCAGCGCCCCGTACAGGACGCCGACCAGCCCCACGATGAGGAAGACCGGGGCGTAGCGCCGCCAGGCGTCCGGCAGCATCGGCATCGCGATCCGGATGAGCCCGTAGGTGCCCATCTTCAGCATGACTCCGGCGAGGATCGCCGACCCCGCGGCGGGCGCGTCGGTGTGCGCGGGCGGCAGCCAGGTGTGGAAGGGCACGACGGGCGTCTTGACGCCGAGTCCGATCCCGACGGCGAGGAGCGTCAGCGCCGCCAGGCCGCCGCTCGGCGGCGGGTTCCGGGTCAGTTCGACCATGTCGAACGTGTGCGGGTCGGCGCCCAGGTAGAGGCCGATGAACCCGAGCAGCAGGACGAGCGATCCGAGGAACGTGTAGAGGAAGAACACCAGCGCCGACCGCGTCCGGTCGCCGTGCCCCCACAGCAGGATCACGAAGTACATGCCGACGATCGACAGGTCGAAGAAGACGAAGAACAGCAGCAGGTCGAGGGCCGCGAACAGGCCCAGGCAGACGGTCTCCAGGAAGAGGAACAGGATCGCGAACGCCCGCACCCGGTGGGTCTGCCGCAGCGAGTACACCGCGCACGCGGCGAACAGCACGGCGGTCAGGGCCAGCAGCGGCAGCGACAGGCCGTCCACGCCGACGTGGTAGCCGGCCCGGACCGACGGGATCCACCGCACGTCGGTCTCGTACGCGACCCCGCCGCCGGTGCCGTGCGCGGCCCACATCCCGATGACGAGCGCGAGGTCCAGGACGCTGGCGCCGATCCACGTCCAGGGGACCGCGCGGCGCGGGACGGCGGGCAGCGCGAGCGCCACCGCCAGCGGGAGGAAGACCACCAGGCTCAGCATCGGCTCACCCGGCCAGGACGGCGACGACGACGAGCACCGCGAGCACCACGGCGGCCTGCGCGTAGTACATGTGGACCTGCCCCGTCTGCGGGCGCCGCGCCAGGGCGCCGAGCCCGCGCGCCGCGCGCCCGACCGCGTTGACGAGGCCGTCCACCCGGAACTCGACGCGGCGCCCGGCCAGCCCGGCGATCGCCCGGACGCCGCGCGCGACGCCCCGGACCGCGCCGTCGACGACCCGGTCGTCGAATCGGGCGAGCGATCGAGCCGCGGCGAACGCCGGACGGACCACCACGACCGTGACGGCGACCTCCAGCCAGAGCCAGTGCAGCGCCCACGCCGGCTCAGGGATCCGCCGGACGGCCATGACCGCGCCCACCGTGAGCACGGCCAGAACACCGGAGAGGGCGAGCAACCAGGCTTCGGGTCCGCTTTCATCCGGCACACCGAGCAGCCGCCGCCAGGCGTCCGCGACCGGGGGAAGGCCGAGCGCCCCGAGCACGACCCCCGCGAAGGCGAGCGGGACCAGCGGCGCCCGCTGCGCGAACGGCACCCGGACCGCCCCGCCTCCGGCCACCGGACGGAACGCGGCGAGCAGGGCCTTCGCGGCATAGGCGGCCGACAGGACCGACGCCGCGAGTCCCACCGCGAGGAGGGCCGGCGAGCCGCCGGAGCCCGCGAGGATCTCGTCCTTGGTGACCCACAGCGACAGCGGCGGGACGCCGGCCAGCGCGAGCGCGCCCGCTCCGAACGCCGCGCCGACCGTCCGATGCCGCCGTGCCGCACCCTGCAACGCGTCCAACCGCTTCCTCCCGAGCACGCCCAGCCACACGCCCGCGCAGAGGAACAGGAGGCTTTTCACCGCCGCGTGCGCGACGAGGTGCGCCGTGCCGCCGCCCAGCGCGCCGGCGCCGGCTCCGAGCACCATGAAGCCGATCTGCGCGCATGTGGACGCGGCGAGAAGCTGCTTGAGGTCGCGCTGCGCGAGCGCGACGGCGCCCAGGACCAGTGCGGTAACGGCCCCGGCCCAGGTCACCAGTGTGGCGGCCCAGCCGGTCGCGGCCAGCAGCGGATGCACGCGTATCAGCAGGTACGCGCCTGCGGCGACCATCGTGGCCGAGTGCAGGAGCGCCGACACCGGGCTCGGGCCGTCCATGGCGCGGGACAGCCAGAAGGAGAACGGGAGTTGCGCCGACTTCCCGAGTGCCGACACCACGAGTCCGGCCGCGACGAGGTCCCGCCAGGGGGCGCCGGACGCGGCGAGGTCGCCGAGCCGGAGGGAGTGGGCCCCGGCGATCGCGAAGCCGGCCGCCGCGTAGAGGCCCATGTCGGCGGCCCGGGTCGTCAGGAACGCGACGCCCGCCGACCGGACCCGTCGCTCGTCCCACCACTCGTACCCGATGAGCGCGTACGACATCGCGCCCATGACCTCCCAGCCCATTAGCAGCAGGACCAGGTCCGTCGCCGTGACCGTGACGGCCATCGCCGCGGCGAACAGCAGCATCAGGCCGAAGAAGCGGGCGCCGTACCCCTCCCCCGCCGCGAACACGAGGACCGCCGCCAGGACGGCGCCGAGCGCCACGAGCAGGACGGCGGACAGCCCGTCCACCGCGAGCCCGCCCGGCCAGCCGGGAAGGAACGTCATCCGCGCGCTCCCCGCGGGCGGAGGGCCCCACGCGCTCCGCTCATCCCCTGAGGTCCCCCGCGTCGTCGGTCATGTCCACGTCGCGGGCCCGGAACAGGGCCGTGACGACGGCGAACCCCATCGCCATCTCCAGCGCCATCACCGTGATCGCGACGAGGACCAGCACCTGCCCGTCCGCCGCGCCGGGCGACACCCGGAACCAGAACGCCGCCGCGGCGACCACGATCCCGTTGATCATGAGTTCGAGGCCCATCATCAGCATCACGACCGACTGCTGCGACAGCGCCCCGAAGAGCCCCACGCAGAACAGCGCGGAGGCGAGCAGCAGGAACGCCTCCAGCGTCACCGCGCCCCCTCCCCGCCGTCGCGCCCCCTGTCGTAGCGGCCCCTGTCGTAGCGGCCCCGAGGCGCGGCCAGCACCACCGTCGCGATCATCGTGGCCAGGATGGCGACGCCGATCACCATCATGACCAGCATCTTCGGCCCCATGATCGCCTCGCCCAGCGCCACCGTGGGGTCGCGCGGCGGGCGCCCGGCGCGCTCGGGCCACGGGACGGTGAACACCCCGGCGGCCAGCGCCGCGAAGGCGGCGCCGGAGATGGCGAACGCGCCCCGCCGGTTGTGCGTCATCGTCATCGGCATCAGCCCGGCGGGGTTCATCATGTACATGACCATGAAGACGGCCATCACCAGCATCTCCATGATCATCATGAGGACGATCAGGACGCCGAGGTAGTGCAGGTCGATCAGCAGCAGCTCGCCGCCGACGCACAGGAACGAGGCCAGGAGCGCGAACGTCGCCCGCGCCATCGAGTCGACGACGAACACGGCGACGCCCGCCCCGACGGCGGCGACGGCCAGCACCCAGAACGCGACGGCCTCCACGGTCCCCCCTCACACCACGACGATCGCGACGACGAGCATCTGCAGGACCGAGGCCGGGATCAGGACCGTCCACGCCGCGGTCATGGCACGGTCCATGCGCAGCACCGGGATGCGCCGCCGCGTCCAGACCAGCAGCGCCAGGACGGCGCACGTCTTCACCAGCGACCACAGCCACGCCGGCAGCAGCGGCCCCGAGCCGCCGCCGAGGAACAGCGGGACGGCGACGGCCGAGGCCACCGCCAGCAGCCCGTGGCGTCCCGCCAGGAAGACGAGCCGGTCGGGACCGGACAGTTCGGCGAGGACGCCCCCGGCCACGTCGGCGCCGAGGGGATGGTCGAACGGCCCCCAGAACGCCATCGCCGCCGCCGAGACCAGGTAGACGGCGAACGCGACCGGCATCCAGACCGCGAACCACAGCCCGTCCTGCGCCTGCCCGATGGCGCGCAGGTCGAGGGAGTGCGCGGCGAGCGCGGCGGTGATGAGCGCGAACATGTGCGGCAGCTCGTAGGCGAGCCCCTGCGCGAGGAACCGATATCCGGCCACCAGCCCGAACGCCGAGTTGACGCCCCAGCCCGCGAGCCACACCGACCCCCACGCGGCGACCTCCATCGCGTTGAACCAGACGACGCCGATCCGCGTCCCGGCCGCGACGCGGTCGCCTAACGGCACCACCAGCGCCGCCAGCGCCGCCGCCACCGGCAGCGACACCGCACCGATCCTGGTCAGCAGCACGTCCGCTCTGGCCGTGACGCGCCGCTGCACCGTCAGCAGCCGCGCGGCCTCGCGGAACGGCTCGGCCGGACGTCCGGCGAGCGCGCCGCCGAACGACGCCGCCGCGACCGCGAGGACGCCGAGGACCAGCACCTCAACCATCGGCTACCGCCCCGAGATCGGGATCCAGGCTCGCGACGATCAACCGGGCCGCGGCCAGTTCCGCTCCCCTGAGCAGCGCCGGCAGGACGACCGCCGTCTCGTCCCAGGTCCCGCGCGGCTGGACGGGCCGCCCTTCCAGGGCGGCGCCGATGTCGCGGAGCCAGCCGTCCAGCCGCTCCTTCACGAAGCCCCGCGTCATCCACGCCAGCGCGCGCGAACGTCCGACCTTCCGGGCGAACGGCGCGAACCGCCGCGCCAGCACGTCGTCGGCGGCCCCGTTCAGGGCGTCGTCGCGCAGCACGGCGGCGCGCTCCCCGGCTGCTTCCCATCCCGCCACGTGCAGCAGCCGGGACAGGCTGTCGAGACGGGACGCGGCCCGGCGCTCCCGCGTCCAGAACGTCCCGCCGCCGCTGTCGACGGCGGTGGCCTCGGCCTCCTGGACGACGTCGCCCTGCAGGGTCAGATCGACGCGCAGCCCTGCCGGCCAGTACGACAGGACAGGCCCGAGCGGAACGTGCAGGACGTCCAGCTTCAGGCCGTCCCTGTCGTCGGCCCGGTCGGCCATGTCCGCGTCCAGGTCGAGGGCGGGACGCGGGCCCCCGGCGACGCCCTCCAGATCGGTCGCGGACACGCGCACGCGCGGCTCCGGCATGTCCCGCCAGACCACGTCGATGGCCTCGGCCAGCCCCGGTCCGGGGTTCCCGCACACCACGAGCATCCCGGTCTCCGCGGGCGACAGGGCGGGGCGCCACCGGCGTCCGCGCAGCGCGCGCTCGACCGCGAGCCGGTCGCGCGTCCCGTCCGCGGCCGAGACGACGAACGGGCGGCGCGCGGCGAGCCGTCCGAGTCCCATGGACCGTCTCAGGCCCACCGGAACGCCCCCTCCCGCCACGCGTAGAGGACCCCGACCAGCAGCAACGCCAGGAAGAGGAACATCTCGACGACCGCCTTGACACCGATCGACGCGACGACGAGCGCCCACGGGAACATGAAGACCATCTCCATGTCGAAGGCCAGGAAGACCATCGACACCGTGTACCAGCGCACGTGGTACCGCGACACCGCGTGCTCGGCCGGGCGCGCCCCCGACAGGAACGGCCCGCTCTCGAACCCGCGGGGGGCCATCGCGAACGAGACGGCGTAGACCCCGGCGACCAGGGCGGCCACCAGCCCGAGAACCGAGAGGACGGCGGCGGACGACGACATTGCCCCTCCGGGGTACGGGTGACGTGCTAGTCGCCCTCTACCTGATCAGCTCCCCGCCGAAACATCGCCCGGCGCCGCCCGCGGGGGCGTCAGGCATGGCGGACGCGGTCGGCCTCGGCGGCGGCGAGGATCATCTCGTCCACGACCCAGCGCGCCTCCGGGGACAGGTCGACCAGGGCGCGCAGCACCTCGGGCCGGATGATGCCCTGCTCGACGTCCCGGCGCAGGGCCTTCAGCGTGAGGTCCTCGCCGATGGGCTCGGACTCCCCGGCGAAGCCGAAGTAGCCGATCGGCACGCCGAAGAACGTGGCGAGCGCCGTCAGGGTCTTCAGCTGCGGATTCTCCTGCCGCCCGGTGCGTAGCTTCCACACGGTGGTGGACGAGATGTCCTCACCGGTGGCGTGCGCGATGGCCGCGGCCGTCTCCACGTTGTTGCGCGGCGGCTCCGCGTCCGCCGGCCAGAGGTTCTGGATCAGCCACTCGACCTTCTCGGCGAGCGACGCTCCCGGCGGCACCTCGTCCACATGACGCTGCATTCGGCTCCCACTCCCCCCATCGCCAGCGATTTAAGTTGACCACAACCTCATCCGTCAGCCAAGGACATGCGCCAGGACGCCCACGGTCGTGGCGTGCCGCTACCCGCGGGGCAGGCCGCGCCTCCCTCTCAGGTCGCGGTGGCTCATCCTCTCCGGTGAACCTTGCAAAGACCCCTTGCAAAGGCTCTTTGCAACTTCTAGCGTCGCGGGCATGAAGGAACAGCCGGCCCCGGAGACGATCACCGACCCGCAGCGGGTGCGGCTGCTCGCGCACCCGCTGCGGCGGCGGATCGCCGAGATCATGCGGCGCGGGCCCGTCTCGTCCACGACCCTCGCCCGCGAGCTGGGCGAGAGCACCGGCGCGACGAGCTACCACCTGCGGCAGCTCGCCAGGCACGGGTTCGTGGAGGAGGTCCCCGAGCTGGCGCGCGGGCGGGAGCGCTGGTGGCGGGCGGTGCCCGGCGACCGGCGGCTGCCGCCCTACAGCGAGCAGTCGCCGGGGATGCGCGAGGCGGTGGAGGAGCTGACCCGCCGGGAGTTCGCGAACGAGATGGAGATGCTGGACCGCTACCTGCGGGAACGCGACGGGATGGGCCCGTGGGCGGACGCCCTGCTCTTCTCGTTCTCCACCCTCGCGCTGACGCCGGAGCAGGTGCGTCCCTTCTTCGAGGAGTACATCGCGCTCCTCTACCGCTACAAGCGCGCGGACGACGATCCGCCAGCGGACGCGCGCACCCTCCACGCCAGGTTCCTGGCGTTCCCGGAGGTCTGAGAGGTCCGGGCCGCCGAGTTGCCGCTCGCCGACCCGGACGGGCGGAAGCCCGCATCACCACGCCGACCGGCGTGTTTCCACGCAACGCGAACCCCCGACGAAAGGAGAGCACCTCATGCTGCTCTCACGCAAACGGCGCCTGCTGAAATGGGCGGTCCTGGCCTTCTGGGTCGCGGTCACGGCGGTGGCCGTGCCGCTGGCGAGCCGCCTGCCGGACGTCGTGCAGGCCGACTCGACCGCCGAACTCCCGCGCGGCGCCCAGTCCACGAGGGTCGACGAGCTGGCGGCCCGGTTCGCGGACGGCGACATGGCGCCGGGCATCCTCGCCTACGTCCGGCCGTCGGGCGTCACCGGCACGGACCGCGCGAAGGCCGAGGCCGACCGCCGCGCCCTCGCCCCGGTCGCGGCCGGCCCGATCGCGGCGCCCGTCCCGTCCCGCGACGGCAGGGCGCTGATGCTGACCGTCCCGCTGCGCGACGACGACGCCCTCGCCGACAACGCCGGAAGGCTTCGCGACCAGGTGAACCAGGGCACGCCGCCGGGACTCGAGGTCAGGCTCACGGGCCCCGCCGGATCTGCGCTGGACGTGGGCGACGCGTTCAAGAAGGTCGACAGGCCCGTCCTGATCGCCACGGTCGTCCTGGTCGCCCTGGCCCTGCTGCTCACCTACCGCAGCCCGATCCTGTGGCTGCTGCCGATCGTGAACGCGGCGATCGCGCTCCAGATCACGGGCGCCGTGGTCTACCTCCTCGGCGAGCACGCCGGCCTCTACGTCGCGGACGGGACGTCCACCATCCTGAACGCGCTGGTCTTCGGCATCTCGACCGACTACGCGCTCCTCCTGCTCGCCCGGTACCGGGAGGAACTGCGCCGCCACCCCGACCGCCACCGCGCGATGGCCGCCGCGCTGCGCCGCTCCGCCGCCCCGATCGCCGCGTCCGCCGCGACGGTCTCGCTCGGCCTGCTGTGCCTGCTCGCCGCCCGCATGGGGTTCAACTACGCGCTCGGGCCCATCGGCGCCATCGGCGTCCTCGGCGGCCTGGTCGTCGTCATGTCGCTGCTGCCCGCCCTTCTCGTGATCCTCGGCCGCTGGGTGTTCTGGCCCCGCATCCCCCGCTACGGCGACGCCCCGCCCGCGCGGGGCCTGTGGGACCGCACCGGCGCCCGCATCGCCGCACGCCCCCGGCTGGTCTGGGTGGGCGGGCTGGCGGTGCTCGCCGCCCTCGCGGCGGGCTGCCTCGGCATCGGCACGGGCCTCGACCGCGCCCACTTCCTCACCACGACGCCCGGTTCGACGGTCGGGGAACGGCTGCTGGCGCAGCACTACCCGGGCGGCCAGGGACGTCCGCTCCAGGTCGTCACCGACGAACCGGGCACCGTGGCCGCCGCCCTCCGCACGTCCCCCGGCGTCGCGCGCGTCGGGGCGCCGGAGCGCTCGACCGACGAACGCCTGACCAAGCTCGACGTCGTCCTCACCGACCCGCCGGACAGCGAGGCGGCGAAGGGCACGGTCCGTGCGTTGCGGGGCGCGATTCCGGAGGCCGACTTCGGGGCGAGCACCGCGCGGTCGATCGACCTCGCCGACGCGCAGTCCCACGACCGGCGGGTGGTGATCCCGCTCGTGCTGGGGGTCGTCCTGCTCGTCCTGATGGCGCTGCTCCGCGCACTGGTGGCGCCCCTCCTGGTGGTCGCCACGGTCGTCGCGTCCTACTTCGCCGCGCTGGGCGCGGCCTGGCTGCTGTTCCGGTACGGGTTCGGCTTCCCCGCCCTGGACATCCAGGTCGCGCTCATGGGCTTCCTGTTCATGGTGGCGCTCGGCGTGGACTACAACCTGTTCCTCGTCTCCCGGATCCGGGAGGAGGTCACCCGCGCGGGACACCGCGCCGGCGTCCTGCGCGGCCTCGGCGTCACCGGCGGGGTCATCTCCAGCGCCGGACTCGTCCTGGCCGCCACGTTCGGCGTCCTCGGCGTCATGCCGATCACGATGATGGTGCAGATCGGCGTTCTGGTGTCCCTCGGGGTCCTGCTGGACACCTTCTTCGTCCGCTCCGTCATCGTCCCCGCCCTGGCCCTGGACGCGGGGCACCGCTTCTGGTGGCCCGCCCGCATGCCGGGATCCCCGTCCCCCACCGGCCCGCCGGCCGAAGCGATCGGCGCGAAATTGCCGTGAATTGCACGCGGGCTCTCGGCGCTCTGATCGCACCCGAGAGCCCGCGCCTTCTTCGAACACAGGGAAGCCTAACCAAACATTCCAGTTCTCGGCACCCCGCAGAATCCATTATCAAAGGCATTATCTATTCCAACGATCGCGACAAATCCGACTCTCATCCACCCGGGAATCACCTTGTGGAGGTGGGCCCCCAAGCCCCCTCCGCCTCACCTTTACATCGACACATGATGCCAGGTAACGCCCAAGGTCAGGAGAGGATTCCCGCATAAATACCCCCTCCGGGGAGACGTGATCGTGAATGTTCTCCCCTCCCCCGCAGCCCTCACGGACGCGACCTCTCCGACACATGCGGGCAAGTAGGACTACGGTCGGACAGACGGGCGAAGCCGGTCACCTTCCCTCCGCACTTACGAGAATCCTCATTTCCAGTTCTTCGACAACGCGCATTCGACTAACATGCTCATCGAACGCCCCGGAGCCGGGAATGGCTCCCGCTGGGCGGGGCGTTCTTTCAAGGACGCGGAGGGGCGGTCGGGGGGGCCGCCCCTCTCGCATGTCCGCCACGAGTCGAGGACCGCGAAGACGACCCCTCGGCGGCGTTGAGGAATCGCGTCCCCCAGTCCCTCAGGTGATCGACGAACTCGGGCGGTCCGATCACGTCGAATCCGGCGCCGACGTTGCCGAGCGCCTGGGCGGGCCAGTCCAGGCTGGTGGACACCATCGTGAGCCGGCACCGGTCCTGGTCGACCGGTTCGATCTCGCCCCATTGGCCGACCATCCGGCGCACGTATTCGGCGGGCGCGTGGACGAGCGTGACGACCGTGTGGGCGGTGGGCACCTGGGCCGAGGCTCGCACGAACGCGGCGGCGTCCCCGCCGGGCAGGGGCCGCTGCCGGAAACCGGCACCTGAGCCGTGCGGCCGGGTCAACCGGTCGACGCGGAAGCTGCGCCAGTCGTGCCTGGCCAGGTCGTAGGCCACCAGGTACCAGCGTCCTCCCAGCGCCACGAGACGGTGCGGTTCCACCTCACGTTCGGTCTGCACGCCCCCGCGCGCCGTGTATTCGAAGCGCAGCCGTTCCTGGTCCCGGCACGCCTGGGCGATCGCGGTCAGGGCCTCCGCCGGGACGACCGGACCGGCGGGCGTCGCGGAGACGGTCATCGCGCGCAGCGCGTTCACCCGCGCCCGAAGACGGGGCGGCAGAACCTGCATCACCTTGGTCAACGCGCGCACCGCCGCCTCTTCCACATCCGCGATCCCGCTCTGCGCCGCGTTGCCCATGCCGACCGCCAGCGCCACTCCTTCCTCGTCGTCGAGCAGCAGCGGCGGCAGGACGGCGCCGGGCGCCAGCTGGTAGCCGCCGTCGGTGCCCCGGGATGCCAGCACCGGGTACCCCAGCTCACGCAGGCGGTCGACATCCCGGCGCAGGGTGCGTTCGGAGACGCCGAGGCGTTCGGCCAGATCGGCGCCGGACCAGTGGCGGTGCGACTGCAGTAGCGACAGCAGCGCGAGCGTGCGGGAACTGGTGTTGGCCATATCTCCATCATCCCGCCCTTCCGGTCAGAAAGTGGCCGGAAGGGCGGATAGCGTCGCCGACATGATGACTCGCGAGATTCACCTGACCGCCCAGATCGAAGCCGTCCCCGGTCCCGGGCACTTCACCGTCGCTGAGACGCAGATCGACGGGGAGGTCGTGGTGCGCACGGACTACCTGGGCCTTGCCGCCACCTACCTCGAACTCATGCGCCCCGACTGCAGCCTTCCGATCCCGGCCTGGCAGCCGGGCCAGCGGGTCGGTGTCATGGCGATCGGCACTGTGCTGCACTCGGACTCCCCCGACCTGAAAGAAGGCGACCTGGTCCAGTCGATGAGCGGCTGGAGCACGCACTCGGCGGGCCCGGCGGCCTCCTACTTCACCTTGGACCGGGACGCTTACCCCGACCCCAGTCACTACCTGGCGCAGGGACCGACCGCCTACTACGGCATCGCCGATGTGGCGAAGGTCGGCCAGGGCGACATCGTCTTCGTCTCCGGCGCTGCCGGAGGCGTCGGCTCCCTGGCCGGGCAGATCGCCCGCAACCTGGGCGCGAAGAAGGTCATCGGCAGCGCGGGCAGCCAGGCCAAGGCGGACTACCTCGTCGGCGAACTCGGCTTCGACGGCGCCTTCGACTACCACCACGACCCGGTCGCCGCCCTCAAGGAGCTGGCTCCCGAGGGCATCACCGTCTTCTTCGACACGGTCGGAGGGGCGTTGTACGACGCCGCGCTCCAGGTCGCCGTGCCGGGGGCACGGTTCGCTCTGTGCGGTTCGCTGTCCACCCAGTTGGGCGGCGCCTCCGACCGCTTCCCCGAGCCTGACCGGGCCGCAGCCCAGGCCAGGCAGGTCGAACTGCTCCCGTTCTCCTGCCACCACACGCCCGAGCAGGTCTCCGCCTGGCACCACCACTTCCGCGCGTCGCTCGAACAGGGGCGCTTCGTGTATCCGCGGACCGTGATCGAGACCGGCATCGACGGCGTGCCCGGCGCCTTCCTGTCGATGCTCCGCGGCGACCACCGGGGCAACGTCTCCGTGCGGCTGACGTGACCGCCCTTCCGGCGGAACGCGGTCACTCGCGCTACGTGCCGTCTTCGGCTCGTACCGCGTCACCGCTTGACGTGGGCCTCGGGTCGCCGAGACCTAGGGCGTGGCGGAGTTGGCCGGACAGCCAGGCGGTGTAGTCCTCGGGGCTCCAGCCTCGTGTCGTGACGAGGGCCCGGTAGTGGGACGGGTCGTTGAACAGCCACACGACGTCCACGGCGCGCTCGTGGCCGAGGTTGTGCGACGCGGGGCCCAGCGACTCGATGCGGTCGACCACCATGGCGGCGCCGATGCGGCGGTTGCGCTGCATCGTCTCCCACAACTCCGCCGGTTCGGGGCCTTCGTCGGCCGCCCGGCGGACGACCTCGAAGATCTCGGCGGCGCGCCCGCCGATGAGGCGGCAGACCTCGGCGTAGGCGTTCACGACCGCTTCCGGCGTGGTCCCCTCCAGCACCGGCCGGAACCACGGGCGCTCGGCGACCGGTACCGGCTCGTCGTCGCCCGCGAGCGCCTGGTCCACCACCTCGCGGAGCAGCGCGGCCTTGGAGCCGAAGGCGGCGAAGGCCGTCGGCCGCGCCACTTCGGCGTCCTTGGCGATGTCGGCGAGGGAGGTGGCGGCGTAGCCGCGCTCGGCGAAGAGCCGGTTCGCCGCCGCGACGATCGCCTGCCGGGTCTGCCGGGCCCGCCGGTCGCGCAGCGGCGAGTCGTACCGGCGCCTCCCGCGGCCGGACGAGCTGTCATTGACGCCCATGCCGAAGCATACTAGCGTCTTATTCAATAGACGTTGTCTCTCCAAATGGAGGCGGCCGTGTCATCCCTCAACCGTCCCTACGTCCTGGGAAGCGCCGAGGGCCAGGCGCTGTGGTTCCTCGGCAACCTCGTCACCGTCAAGGCCGCGGGCGCGCAGACCCGGGGCGGGGTCACCGTCGCGGAGTTCCTCAACCCGGCCGGATTCGCGCCGCCGCTGCACCGCCACCTGGAAGAGGACGAGATGTTCTACGTCCTGTCGGGCACGGCCCGCTTCCTGTGCGACGGGGAGGAGCTCGTCGCCCGTCCCGGGGACTTCGTGCTCCTGCCGGTCGGCCTGCCCCACACGTTCGTCGTCGGCTCCGAGGAACCGCTGCGCTGCCTGCAGATCACCACGCCGTGCGGCTTCGAGGACTTCGCCGCCGAAGCCGGCGCCCCGGCCCGCGAACTCCGGCTCCCCGACCCGGAACCGTTCGACCCCGCGGCGCTCGGGCACGTGGCGGCACGCCACCACGTCGAGATCCTCGGCCCTCCCCCGAACGCCGTCGGCGCGTCCCGCCCGGGTTGCCCCTGAGGTTGCGGAAGGCTTGAGGATCGGGAGATGAGCGATGACGTGAGTCCCGTTCCGATGCCGGCCTAGGACGCGGTGCCGCCCGAGGTCTGCCGAAAGATCTACGGCATGCCGAGGAGTGACCTCAGGCGCGCGGGGCGAGATCGAAGTCCGCCGGCTCCGGCCTGCCTGGAGAGCGGCCGTCGCGCCGGTAACGTCCGGGCGGAAGGCCGAACTCGCGTTTGAACGCGTTGGCGAATGCGTACTCCGAGCCGTATCCGACCTGTTCCGCCACGACGTTCAGAGGGGCGTCGGAGTCGCGCAGCAGCCGCGTCGCGGTCGTCAACCGCCACCAGGTCAGGTAGGCCAGCGGTGGCCGCCCCACGAGCGCCGTGAAACGACGGGAGAAGGCGGCCCGCGACAGTCCCGCGTGCGCGCCCAGGCCGGCGACGGTCCAGGGACGCGCGGGATCGTCGTGGAGCGCCTCCAGGGCGGTGCTGATCGCCGGGTCGGCGAGCGCCGCCGCCCACCCGGTGGCCCCGCCGCCCACCGGTTGATCGGCGAACCATGCCCGCAGGATGTAGAGCAGCAGCGTGTCCAGCAGCGAGGGCACGAGGGCCCCGCTGCCCGGCTGAGGGTCCTCGAGTTCCGCGCCCAGCAGCTCGACCGCGGCGCGCAGGCGGGGATGGCGTCCCAGCCGGGCGGGCAGATGGAGCACCGAAGGCAGATCGTCGAGCATTGGGTGGACGCGGGCGGCGTCGAGTTCGTAGGCCCCGCACAGCATCACCGTGGCCGGAGAACCGGAGCCCGCCCGTCCGACCGGCGGGGCGGCGTGCCTGCGCTCGAACCTGGCGTCGTCCTGCGGTTCGCAGGCGTGCTCGGCCAAGGGCGTGGACGGAGCGTCGGCGAGGCCGTGCCTGCTCTCATGCGGAAGGAACACCACGTCACCGGCGGCCAGCGAGAACGGGTCGCCATCTTCAGGAATGAACCAGCAGGAACCGCGCAAGACAATCTGGAATCCCGCCGCTCCCGGCACTGTCCGGAACCGCTGCCCCCACGGCGCCGACCATTCGACCAGCGCCGACCGCGGCTCACCGGTGCGCATCACGGCTATCACGTCGCTCAGCACATCCATCCTCGGATCCTAGCGATGGTGCTCATCCGGGAGACGCTCGCTTAAGAATCCGAGATGAGCACGCATTGGTCGTCCACGACACCGGGCCTACGGTCGAATCACTAAAGATCAGCAAGGACGCGCTCGTGAGGAGCGCGGTCCCCCTCCCTCTTTCGCCAAGGACGACTCATGACACCAGGACTTCGATCGGATCGGCGCGCCGCGAGCCGGAGCGCGACGATGATGGCGGCGCGCGTCCACGCCTTCGGCGGGCCCGACGTGATCCGCTATGAGCGGGTCCCCCGTCCGGCCCCGGGACCGGGCGAGGTGCTGGTGCGTGTCGCGGCCGCCGGATTCAACCCCTCGGACGTCGGCTTCCGGGCCGGCATGATGCGGGACATCGTCCCACTGGGCCTGCCTTTCACTCTCGGCTCCGAGGCCGCCGGGACGGTCGTCCAGACAGGAGACGGCGTCGAACGCTTCGCGATCGGCGACCGCGTCGTCGGCCGCCTCGACGAGGGCGGCGCTGCGGCCGAATACCTCACCGCTTCCGCCGCCCGGCTCGTACGCGCGCCTTCGAGACTCCCGCTCGCCCATGCCGCGGCGATCCCGGTCGCCGGACTGACCGCTTGGCAAGGGCTGTTCGACCACTCCCGCATCGAGCCGGGCACGCGGATCCTCGTCAACGGCGCGGGCGGCGGCGTGGGCATGTTCGCCGTCCAGCTGGCCCGGCGCGCCGGTGCCCACGTCATCGCCACCGCCGGTCCGCGCAGCTCCGACCGGGTCCGCGGCTACGGCGCCGAGCAGATCATCGACTACACGCGGGTCCCCCCGCATGAGGCGCTCGACCGTCCGGTGGATCTGGTGTTCAACCTCGTCCCGACACCGCCCGAGGCCGCGCGGGCACTGTGCCGCGCCGTCCGCCCCGGCGGCTCCCTCGTCTCGATCACCGTCCCGGTGAAGCCCCCGCCCGGGTCGGGCGTGACGGCCGCGCACTTCGTCGCCCGCAACGACCCCGCTCAGCTCGCCGAACTCATCACTCTCGTCGACGACGGCGCCGTGCGGGTGGACGTCGCGGCGGCCCGTCCGCTCGCGGAACTCCCGTCCGTGCACCGGGACGCCGAAGCCGGCCGCGCGAACGGCAGGACCATCCTCGTCCCCTGAAGGCGATCAGGCGCGCGGGGCGTACATGATGATCAGGACGCCGAGGACGCAGACGGCCGCCCCGGCGACGTCCCAGCGGTCGGGGCGGAAACCGTCCACGGCCATGCCCCAGGCCAGGGACCCGGCGACGAACACGCCCCCGTAGGCGGCCAGGACGCGGCCGAAGTGGGCGTCGGGCTGGAAGGTCGCGACGAAGCCGTACAGGCCGAGGGCGACCATGCCCGCGCCGATCCACCAGCCGCCCCGGTGCTCGCGCACGCCCTGCCAGATCATCCAGGCGCCGCCGATCTCCGCGACCGCGGCGAGGGCGAACAGGGCGAGGGAGCGCGCGATCGTCATACCGGAACGGTACTCACGCGCGGAACCGCTCCGGCGCGGCCCCGGGAACGGTCAGACGACCGCGCCGTCGCTGATGTGCAGGACCGCGTCGGCCGTGTCGATGACGGCCTGGTCCAGGGGGAAGTAGCCCTGCTCGGGGACGGTGTCGGCGCGCCGGCGGGCGGGCGGGATCGCGGCGGCCGGTGTCAGGCCCCAGGTGGTGATGCGGCTCTGCATGCCGCCCTCGTAGGTGTCCGGCTCCGGTTCCCCGAGCTTGATCGTTTCGCTGCGGCCCAGGCTCCCGGCGACGAAGGCGTACCGCTCGTCCAGCAGGGACGCGATGACGGAGCCGGTGCCGAACCAGGTGAGGTCCATGTCCCCCATGCGCATATGGCTCGGGTTTCGCTGCAGGTGGGTGTTGTGCGCGAAGACGAAGGTCGGGCCGCGCCGGTCCTCCGCGTTCCGGACGGCCAGGAGGTTCTGGGCCATGAGCGCGTCGCGGGCGGCCGCCAGGCGCGAGATGCGCGCGTCCCGCTCCAGTCGCTGGGTCGCCCGCTTGTGGTACCGCAGCAGGCCGAGGGCGGCGGTGAGGTGGATCTCCGCCCTGGACCACTCGGCGCGCGACGTCGCCGCGATCAGTTTCGGGGCGCGCTCGTAGAGCGCGAGGAGCATGTCGTCGGCGATCGTCCGCAGCTTCCCGGCCTCGGGCGTCGCACCGATCGACATGGCCGGATCCATGACCGCCTCCGGGCGGCTCCACCGCCGGTCGTCGCCGGAGAGGGAGGCGATGTCGAGGTCGAGTCCCATGTAGTCGCGGGCGTGTTCGAGGTAGGCGCGCGGGCTGGGTGCGCTGAGGGTCTCCATGGGAGCGTCGAAACCGTGGAAGGCCAGCCGCTCGTGCGGGGGACGGCCCTCGTTGTACTCCCGCATCCAGGCGACGAGCCGCCGGTTGGCGTCCACTTCCCCCCAGCCGTGCGAGAAGCCTTCGCTCATCACGGCGTCGAGGCTCCCCTTCCCTTCCCGGACGAAGTCGTCGACGGCGAGGGCGGCGACCCGGTCGGTCTCCATGGCGATCGACCGGAAGCCGTGGCCCGTCAGCCGGGCGAACAGCTCGTTGCGGAGCCGCCCGAAGGACGGCTCCAGGTGCGTCGGCTCGCCGAACGCCAGAAGATCACATGAGGCGGGCACGAAGTCGCGAATGTCTTGACTCATGTGGTGAAATCGTATCCTTGAAAAGACGGTTGAGACTTTCCCGCCTGTGACCGTCGTTCCTCCGTCCGAAGCCTCAAAGCGGTGATCACCCTGCGACCGTCCGACCTCGCGCGCGGGCACGGCCTCTCGGCGCAGGCCGTGCGCAACTACGAGCGCGACGGGTTCCTCCCGCCCGCCGACCGCACGCCCAGCGGCTACCGGATCTACACCGAGGTGCACGCGGCCGCCCTGCGCGCCTTCCTCGCCCTCGTCCCGGCGTTCGGGCACGCCGCCGGCGGCCGGATCATGAACGCGGTCCACGACGGTGCCCTCGACGACGCCCTGCTGGTCATCGACCGCGGCCACGAGCAGGTGCTCCGCGACCGCGAGACCCTCACGGCGGTGAGGAACGCGGTGGACCATCTGATGGCGGAGCCGGGCGCCGAGCGCCCGGGCGTCCCCGGGCCGCTGACGATCGGCGAACTCGCCCACCGCCTCGACGTCACCCCCGCGACGCTGCGCAACTGGGAGGGCATCGGCATCCTCGTCCCCGCCCGCGACCCGGCGACCGGGTACCGCGTCTTCCGCGCGAGCGACGTCCGCGACGCCGAGCTCGCCCATCTCCTCAGGCGCGGCGGTTACCCGCTGGAGCACATCGCCACGGTGGTCCGGCAGGTCCGGACGGCGGGCGGCACCGGGCCCCTGGCCGAGGCGCTGGACGACTGGCGGCGCAGGCTCACCGCACGGGGCCTCGCCATGCTCGCCGCGTCCGGTGAGCTGAGCCGCTATCTGGACGTTCTCGACCGCGCCGGGTGGCGAAGGGATCCAGGATGAGCAGGCCCTGCAGCAGGAGGGGGCCGAGGGCGAGGCTGAACAGGCAGTCGGTGAGCCAGTGCTTGTCGACCACCGTGAGGGCCACCGCCGTGACCGTCCCCGTCACCACGGCGATGTCGCGGCGGCGGCGCGGCGGCAGGGCCGCGGACGTCGCGGGGAACGCGACGACCACCAGTTCGAGGATGACCCAGACGAGCACGAACCCGTTGAGGGTGTGGCCGGACGGGTAGGCGTCGCCGCGGACGAACAGCACATCGGTCTCGCTGATCGGGAACGTCCGGGGGATCGCCGCCTTCAGCAGCACCTGCAGCAGCGAGAGGACGCCCACGATCAGCACGCTCGCCAGCGGGTACCGCACCGACCGCCCCCGTACCGCGGCGATGATCGCGAGCGGGACGATGACCCTCGCCAGATAGCCCCGCTGGCCGAGTGCCGCGAAGAGGTCCACCGCCGTCAGCCGCCAGCCCTGGATGTGCGCGTCGCTCCAGCCGTGCACGACGTGGTCGAGGTGGCGGAGCGGACCGTCCCGCAGGACGTCCACAGTGACGAGCACCATGACCGCCACGAGCACCGCGTACCAGCTCTTGGACCCCCACCTCACGGCCGGAGCATTCCCCGGCCCGCGCCGGAAGCACCTCATCGGCACGTCAGAATGCGCGCCTCGTGAGGGAAACGCAGAGATCTCCTGGTGGAGCGCTGAAAATGCTCGTCACCGAGTTCGTGAGGAAGAGGTGGCGCAGACGTGCGCGCCCAGAGACTTACCAGGTACCCCCGAGCGGATTCGAACCGCCGTTACCGCCTTGAGAGGGCGGCGTCCTAGGCCACTAGACGACGGGGGCAGGACCATGACCTTCGCGGTCTCCCGCGCGGCCTCGCCTAGCTTACCGGACCCGACCCCCCACCTCGAACCGGTTTCCACCCGAACCTCCCAGCGCCCCCGCCCTCACGACGACCTGCCCCCGAACCCGACGCTCCTACGAACGCACAAACTCGATCGCACTGTCGTGGCTGGAGGGGCACGGACGGCCACGCGACCATGTCTCCCAGGTCGTCCCGGCTTCAACGCTCGCTGTCGCAAGCTACGCCTCCACGACGACAACCGGCCCGAATCCGCCATTGCGGAAATTCGTCGGCTTGAGCACCGAACATGCTGAGGGCTCGTCGTACCACGGTTAGGCGGGCGAGGGGTGCGGCAGCCGACACAACCGCGAATTCAGCCAAGACGAGGAAAACGCGTAAACGCGAGAGAAAACGCCTCTTGGACGTCGCAGAAAAACCCTCTAGGCGTACGCCCCAACCAAGTGAGGGCGAAGCCCGAACATCGGAGGTTCCAGGGGGTCGCCCCCCTGGGAAGACACTGCGGGCCCCGGCGAAGTTGAGGCCGAAGGCCCAACGAGCAGGGAAGCCCGCCAACGTACCCCCGAGCGGATTCGAACCGCCGTTACCGCCTTGAGAGGGCGGCGTCCTAGGCCACTAGACGACGGGGGCGTGTGTCCGCCTGAGCGGACGCAGCTGGGGTACCAGGACTCGAACCTAGACTAAGTGAACCAGAATCACTCGTGCTGCCGATTACACCATACCCCAGTGAGGTACGGGCTCCCGAGCCGTTTCCGGCTGGTTGCTCGCGCCTCGAAGAGAATACAGGACAGCGGGAGCAGCGCCAAAACGATTGGCCGACCGGAGCGTCAGCGAGTGAAGTCGGGCGGTCCGATGTGCTCGTGGCCCCAGGCGACGAGGGGGCGGAGGCGCCGCCAGGACGCGCGGACCCGGGAGACGACTTCGCCGGCGTCGGACATCCACGGGTCGGCAGGCCAGCCCTCGCGGGCGTAGAGGGAGCGGTGCCGCAGGAGGTCCAGCCGGGGGTGGTCGGGGTCGGTCCCGCGCGGGCGGGTCTTGAGGCGGTCGCCCGCGATCTCCATGCCGGCGGCGCGGAGGTCGTCCACGATGGCCCGCAGCTCGGCGCCGTAGGTGTCGGAGGCGACGGCTTCGCGGTAGCGGCGGAGCTGGTCGGGGGTCGGGGCGTACATGCCGCCCGCGACCATGAGCCCGTCGGCGTCGACCTGGATGTAGAAGCCCTCGCTGGTGTGGCCGCCCTGGTGCGTTTTGTACGGCGACTTGTCCTTGCTGAACCGGACGTCGCGGTACGGGCGGAAGAGCTTGACCGCGCCGAACTCGGCTTCGAGTTCGGCGCACAGCTCGGCCAAGGGTTCACGAACGTGGCGCTCGTAGGCGTCCTTGTGGGACGTCCAGTAGGGCTTGCTGTTGTCGGCCTGCAAGCCCTCGTAAAAGGCGAAGGCCTCGTCGCTGAAGCCGCTGAACACCTGGCCCCCCTCAGTCGCGGGCGATGACCCGGTTGGTGAGGCTGCCGATGTTCTCGACGGTGACGGTGACCTCGTCCCCGATCTCCAGGGGGCCGACGCCGGCGGGGGTCCCGGTCAGGATGACGTCGCCGGGCAGGAGCGTCATGACCTGGCTGACGTACTCGACCAGGGTGGGGACGTCGTGCAGCAGCAGGGACGTGCGGGCCTCCTGCCGGACCTCCCCGTTGACGGTGGTGGAGATCGCCAGGTCGGCGGGGTCGACCTCGGTCTCGATCCACGGGCCGAGCGGGCAGAACGTGTCGAAGCCCTTGGCCCGCGTCCACTGCCCGTCCTTGGCCTGGAGGTCGCGGGCGGTGACGTCGTTGGCGCAGGTGTAGCCGAGGATGACCTCGGCGGCGCGGGCCGCCGGGACCTCGCGGCACATCCGGCCGATGACGACGGCGAGCTCGCCCTCGTGGTCGACGCGCTCGGAGAGCTTCTGCGGGTAGGCGATCGCCTCCCCCGGGCCGATCACGGCGGTGGACGGTTTGGAGAACAGCACCGGCTCGGCGGGCGGCTCGTCCCCGCCCATCTCCCGGACGTGGTCGGCGTAGTTCTTCCCGATCGCGATGATCTTGCTGGGCAGGATCGGGGCGAGCAGCCGGACGTCGGCGAGCGGGAGGCGCTGCCCGGTGAAGGTCAGCTCCCCGAAGGGGTGGGCCGCGATGACGGCGACGGTGTTCTCCTCCACCACACCGAAGGACATGCCGTCGTCGGTGGAGAATCTGGCGATACGCATGGTCAAGAGCCTAGTACGCCGGTCAGAAGCCGCAGGCCCTGCCGTTCAGTACGCAGGACTTCGGAGTGGCCGCCGTCCCGGCCGCGCCGAACTGGATGTCCCACGTCGAGCCGGGCTGGATCGCGGGGACGCCGTCCAGGTTCCTGATCTCGACGGTGGAGCCGCCGTGCACGAGCCGGGCGCCCCAGATGTTCTTCACGTCGGCGCCGGGGGCCTTGAAGGTCAGCTTCCACGCCTTCAGGGGCTTCCGGGTGCGGTTGGTGATGACCATCTTGCCCTCGAAGTACCCGCTGTCCTGCTGGACGAGCTGGTACGTGATGCCCTTGCCCTGCACGAGCGGCCCGATCGGGGCGGTCGTCACCGGGGGCGGTGCGACGGGCTGCCCGCCGGGCTGCTGCCCACCGGGCGGCTGGTTCGTGGGGACCCCGGACTGCGGGGGCGTCGCGGGCGCGCCGCCGCCGGGCGAGGGCGTGCCGGGCGACGCGGGTCCCGTGCCGCCGCCCGTCGCCGGACCGCTCGCCGACGGGGTCGGTGACGTCTGGCCGGAGGCCTTGCCCTTCGTCTCGGAGCCGCCGCCGAGCACCAGCGCCACGACGCCGGCCAGGACGAGGACCACCACCAGGACGCCCAGCAGGATGAGGACCGGCGGCCGCCGCGACCGGGACGGCGGCTGCCCGCCCGGGGGTCCGCCGGGGAGCCCGCCGGACGGCGATGCCACCGCGGGCGGCGGCATCGGCGGGACGGTCGCCTCGGGGTGCGGGGGCATCGTGTTCTGGGCGGGAGACGGCGCCCCGGGCATCCCGTAGGCGAACGCCGGGGGCCCGCTCTCCGCCGGGTTCGCCGTCTCCTCCTCGGAGGCGAACTGCTCCGTCCACGGCGCCTCCGCGGGCATCGGGGCGGCCGCCTGGGCGGCGACCCGCGCGGGCGGCGCCTGCTCCGAAGGCGGCGCCTGCTCCGGGAAGAGCGCCGGCTCGGGGAAGGGCGCCGGCTCCTGGAAGGGCGGTGGGTCCTGGACGCGCTCCTGGTACGGAGCGGGAGGCTGGGCGTACACCGGCGCCGGGCTCGGGCCCTGCTCGAAGGCGGCCGGCTGCGCCGGCGGCGGGACGGGCGGAGCGGCCTGGGGCGGGACGGGCGGAGCGGGCGGAGCGACCGGGGGCGGAGCGGGCTTGGCGGGCCGCTCCATCGGGATGTCGGTGAAGGTGGCGGGGGGCTGGAACGCGGTCACGTCGAGTTCGTCGACGGTGTCCGCGGGCGGCGGCTTCTGGAAGGTGATGACGCCCGGGTCGCGGAGCGTCGCGTCGAAGTCGTCGTCCGGCTCGTCTCCCGGACCGTCCTGGTACGTCGTCTCCAGATCGTCTTCAGGGTCGTCGGAGGGGAGGTCCTGGATCACCACCCCGTCCGCCTGGGGGACGTCATGGGTGGTGGCGTCCCCGTCGAAGAGGTCGTCGTCCAGATCGTCGCCGTCGGCCGGACCGGCCGCCGTCCCGGGAAGGGGCAGCTCTCCGGACACCGGGGACTTCCTGGAGACGCCGAACTCGGCGGTCGTCTTGTGGTCCGGGGGCACGTACCCGGAGTCCTCGCCGCTCAACTCGTCCACCTTCCACTGACGCCGATCTCATGGAGTCCGACGACCGGCGTGACGGATCGGTTCGCCCCCCGCCCCGAAGGCGTCAGCCGGCGGGGGCCGGTTCGAGTCCGCGGCGCGCGGCCTGCCGCATCTGCCGGTTGAGCGTAGCGGTGATGAGCTCGATCGCGTCGGGAGTGGTGGCGTCCTGCGCGCCGCTGAGCCACCGGGTCGCCTCGGCCAGCAGCTCCTCGGCCGCGTGGTCGGCTCCGGCGTCGGCCATCCGCCCGAGGACGGCGCCGAGGCGCAGCGCGGCGTCGGCGCTTCCGGACTCGGCCGCCCGCCGGTACCAGCCGGCCGCCTGCTCCAGACGGCCCTCGCGCTCGTACGTCTCGCCGAGTCCGAACGCCACGTCGGCCCAGGTCCCGTCCGTGGGACGCCCAAGGTCCTCGGGGCTCCAGGGGCGGACAGGCATACGATCACTCCGGCAGGTCGGGTCGCAGGGACATCGGTCACAGGGGGCAGGGCGCTGCGCGCACGTGCCGCGCAGACTCCCATAGTGGATCCTTCAACTGAAATCCGCTACCGGTTTCGTCGGTTTAGCGAACTTTCTGCGTGACCGTACCGATACTCACGGAAACTTCCTCGTTCATTCGAACGAACGAGGCGACTCCCCCTGCCGGCGACCGCCGGCGCGCCCCATCACGCGACGCGGCTAGCGCACCAGACCATGGTAATCCGGGTGCCTGTCGATCCACTTCTTGATGAACGGGCACAGCGGGACGACCGAAAGGTCCTTGGAGCGGACGTCGTCCAAGGCACCGCGCGCCAGCGCGCTGCCCACGCCCTTGCCCTCGAACGCGGAGTCGACCTCGGTGTGGGTGAAGACGACGGCGCCCTCGCCCCGCTCGTACTCGGCGAAGCCGGCGAGGTCGCCGTCCACCCGGATCTCGTAGCGGCTCTGCTCGGCGTTGTCGCTGATCTCGGTGTTCATGCCCTGATAATGCCCGCGACCGCGCGGAGATTCCCCTCTCAGCCGGCCTCGTAGCCGGCGCGGAGCAGGCAGTAGGTGACGGCCTCCTCCAGGGCCTGCCAGGACGCGGCGATCACGTTGTCCTCGACGCCGACGGTCCCCCACTCGCGCTCGCCGTCGCCGGACTCGACGAGCACCCGGGTCCGCGCGTCGGTGCCGTGCGCGCCCTCCAGGATGCGGACCTTGTAGTCGACCAGCTCCAGCCGCGCCAGCTCGGGGTAGAGGCGGCCGAGCGCGATCCGCAGCGCGTTGTCGAGGGCGTTGACGGGGCCGTTGCCCTCGCCGGTCGCGATGATCCGCTCGCCCTTGGCGTGCAGCTTGACGGTGGCCTCGCTGATCATGGAGCCGTCCGGCCGGCGCTCCACGATCGACCGCCACGACTCGACCTCGAAGTGCCGCTGCCGGACGCCGGTCAGCTCCTCGCGCAGCAGCAGCTCGAACGAGGCGTCCGCGGCCTCGAAGGTGTAGCCGGTGGACTCCAGCTCCTTCACCCTGTCCACGACGGCCTTGGCCTTCTCTCCGGACAGGTCGTAGCCGAGCTCGCGGCCCTTCAGCTCGACCGACGCGCGCCCGGCCATGCTGGACACCAGCATCCGCATGTCGTTGCCGACGGCGGCCGGGTCGATGTGCTGGTACAGGTCGGGATCGATCTTGACGGCGGACGCGTGCAGCCCGGCCTTGTGCGCGAACGCGGACACGCCCACGTACGGCTGCTGCGAGCTCGGCGCGACGTTGGTGACCTCGGAGACGGCGTGCGCGATCCGCGTCATCTCGGCGAGCTGGGCGTCGGAGACGAGGCTCATGCCCCGCTTGAGCTGGAGGTTCCCGACGACGGTGAACAGGTTGGCGTTGCCGCTGCGCTCGCCGTACCCGTTCGCGCAGCCCTGGACGTGCGTCGCGCCGGCCCGGACGGCGGCGAGCGTGTTGGCGACCGCGCAGCCGGAGTCGTCGTGGCAGTGGATGCCGACGCGGACGCCATGGCCGACGACCTCGTGCACGACCTCGGCCAGCTCGTCCGGCAGCATGCCGCCGTTGGTGTCGCAGAGCGCGACGACGTCGGCGCCCGCCTCGACGGCGGTGCGGACGGCCTCCAGCGCGTAGGCGCGGTTGGCCTTGTAGCCGTCGAAGAAGTGCTCGGCGTCCAGGAAGACCCGTTGGCCCTCCGCACGCAGGTGGGAGACCGTGTCGCGGATCATCGCGAGGTTCTCCTCCAGGGTGGTGCGGAGGGCCAGCTCGACGTGCCTGTCGTGACTCTTGGCGACCAGGGTCACGACGGACGCGCCGGATTCGCGCAGAGCGGCGACCTGGGGGTCGTCGGCCGCCTTCACCCCGGCCCGGCGGGTCGCGCCGAACGCGGTGAGCTGCGCGTGCCTCAGGTCGAGCTCTGTTCGAGCCCGCCTGAAGAACTCGGTGTCCTTGGGGTTGGCGCCCGGCCAGCCGCCCTCGATGAAGCCGATGCCCAGGTCGTCCAGATGTCGCGCGACCGCGAGCTTGTCGGGCACGGAGAGGTTGAGCCCCTCCTGCTGCGAGCCGTCGCGCAGAGTGGTGTCGTAGACGTGGAACGCGTCGCCTTGCATGTGAGAACCCCCAGGGGGATCAGCGCCAGGACACAAAAAAGACCCCTCACGGACGTGAGAGGTCTGCGCGCCGGCGGTGTCCCGTTAGCTGCCGGCGCGCCAGCCGATAATCACGAGGCTGTGGCGCATGATGCGCCCAGTCTGCCACACGGTCCTCGGATCTGGGACATCCGTCTCAGATGCTGGGACGCCGTCCGCCGGCCGCCGCCGCCCTCCGCGCCGGGGCCCGCCGCCGCGGAGCCATACCGCTCTTTTCTCCACCAGAAGTTCATTGCACAACAAAGAACAATTACCAATCAAAATATCGCGGCCATGCATTCCTCGCCTCGAAATGCACTTGCGCTTTCACGGTAAAAGGATTGAGGATCGCACTGTCCGCCGGAGGAAGGGGATCCGATGAGCGGCGAACCGGTCCGCGGGACGGTGGCGTCCTGGGACGACGAGGCCGGCTGGGGGGTGCTGGTCTCCCCCGACGCGCCCGGCGAGGTCTGGGCGCACTTCTCGGTCGTGCGCGCGGAGCCGGGCGCCTTCGCCTCCCTCGAACCGGGCGAGAGCGTGCTCTTCACCTGGGAGGAGGCCGAGCAGGACGGCTACGCCTACCGCGCGCTGGACGTGCGGCCGGCGGGCCGCGGCTGAGCACCGGAGCGGCGGGCCGATCACGGCCGTCCGCCCGCCGTGGCGGACGGTGAATCTTTTCGAGGGGAATTCCTGGAATGCGCATGCACACATTCGGCCGGACCGCGGCCGCTTCCGGAACGGCGCTCGTGATGGCGCTCGGCACCGTGTCCGCGGCGGACGCGGCCGAGCGCCCGGAACGCGCCGCGCCCACCCATCACTACGCGCCCATCCATCACTACGTGTTCACCCCACGGCACCAGTCATTCGTCTACCACGACTCGGTCGGCACGTTCCGCGCGCAGGTGAAGCTGACCGGGCCGCACTCCAGGCGCTACCCGATGCCGTGGATGTTCCGGATCACCAGTGCGAAGCTGCGGGCGATCGCGCGCGGCAACGCCGTCTGCACGGCGACCGGGCTGAACGGCCGGTACCACGACCGGCACGTCGTCCCCGTCGGCTACTACTGGCACTCCACGGTCGCCCCGCACCGCGCCAAGAAGGTGTACACGCTCTCGGGCACCTGCACCTTCGCGGTGCAGGTCGGCGGCCGCCCCGGCCGCGCCTTCGTCGGCTTCTCGTTCCACTACGCCGTCGACCCGTCCTCGCGGGGCGTCGGCCCGGTGAGCAAGGGCCCGGTCGTGGAGACCTCGGTGCAGATCCGCCGCTGACCGGCCCGGCGGCGCGCGCGCCCGCAGCGAGCGCGCGCCGCCGGCGCACCGATCAGACGATCCTGTGGACCCACCCGTAGGGGTCGGGACGGGTGCCGTACTGGATGCCGACCAGCTCCTGGCGCAGCCGCATCGAGATCTCGCCGGGCTCGCCGTCGCCGATCGTCCACTCGCGGTCCCGGCCCTTGACCCGGCCGACCGGGCTGATGATCGCGGCGGTGCCGCAGCCGAACACCTCGGTGATCTCGCCGGAGGCGCAGCCCGCCTCCCACTCGTCGATGCTGATCTTGCCTTCCTCGGTGGGGATGCCGAGGTCGGGCGCCAGCTTGAGCATCGAGTCCCGGGTGACGCCGGCGAGCAGGGTGCCGGTGAGCGCGGGGGTGAGCAGCCGGGCCCGCGCCCCGGAGCCGTAGACGAACATGAGGTTCATCGAGCCGACCTCCTCGACCCAGCGGTGCTCCACCGCGTCGAGCCAGACGACCTGGTCGCAGCCCTGCGCGACGGCCTCGGCCTGGCCGGCGAAGGACGCGGCGTAGTTGCCGCCGAACTTGGCCTCCCCCGTGCCGCCGGGCGCCGCGCGGGTGTAGTCCTGCGACAGCCACACCGAGACGGGCTTGATGCCGCGCGGGTAGTAGAGGCCGGACGGGGACGCGATGACCATGAAGAGGAACTCGTGGGCCGGGCTGTTGACGCCGAGCGCCCGCGTGGTGGCGAACATGAAGGGCCGCAGGTAGAGGCTGTGGCCCTCGGTGTCGGGCACCCAGTCCTTGTCGGTGCGGACGAGCGTCTCGACGGCGTCCACGAACAGCTGCTCGGGGATCTCCGGCATCGCCATCCGCCGGGCGGACCGGTTCATCCGCGCGGCGTTCATGTACGGCCGGAAGGTGACGATCGAACCGTCCGGCTGCTTGTAGGCCTTGAGGCCCTCGAAGAGCTCCTGGGCGTAGTGGAACACCTGCGAGGCCGGGTCCATCGGGATCGGCCCGTAGGGTTCGAGCTTCGCGTCGTGCCAGCCGCGCTCGGCCGAGTACCGGATCGTGACCATGTGGTCGGTGAAGTGCCGGCCGAAACCGGGCTCGGCCAGGATCCGCGCGCGGTCCTCGGCGGTCGTGGGCCGCTCGGTGCGCGTGATCTCGAATTCCAGGGTGTCGCTCATCGCGGTCTCGTCCTCTCGCGGATGGCCCAGGCGGCCCCATCGCCGCATCGGCTTCCTAGTCCCCATTGTCCTACTTCGTCTAGACCTGCTCCTCCACGCGCGGCGCATACGGAAAACCGGGCGCGCCGCGAGGGCACGCCCGGTCTGGCCGGAGGCGGCGTGCCCCTAGCCGGATACTCGCTTGGCGATCGCGTCGCCGATCTGGGACGTGGACCGGGCGCCCAGCGCGGCGCGCTCGGCCAGGTCGTCCGAGACGGCCTGCTCGACGCGGCGGGCGGCGTCGCCCTCGCCGACGTGGTCGAGCAGCATGGCGACCGAAAGGATCGTGGCGGTCGGGTCGGCCTTGCCCTGCCCGGCGATGTCGGGGGCGCTGCCGTGCACCGGCTCGAACATCGACGGCGCGGTGCGGTCGGGGTTGACGTTCCCGGACGCGGCGAGCCCGATGCCGCCGGCGATCGCGGCGCCGATGTCGGTGATGATGTCGCCGAACAGGTTGTCGGTGACGATGACGTCGTACCGCCGCGGCTGGCTCACGAAGAACATCGTGGCGGCGTCCACGTGGCAGTAGTCGGTCGTGACCTGCGGGTACTCCTCGGCGACCCGCTTCAGGGTCCGCTGGTAGAGGTCACCGGCGAAGGTGAGCACGTTGTCCTTGTGGACGAGCGTGAGCTTCTTGCGCGGCCGCGACGCCGCGACCTCGAACGCGTAACGGATGACGCGCTCGACGCCGTAGGCGGTGTTGACGCTCTCCTGCGTGGCGACCTCGTGCGGGGTGCCCTTGCGCAGGACGCCGCCGACGCCGGTGTACGGGCCCTCGGTGCCCTCCCGCACGACGACCATGTCGATGTCGTCCGGGGTCACGCCGGCCAGCGGGGTGCTGACGCCCGGGAACAGCTTCACCGGGCGCAGGTTGACGTAGTGGTCCAGCTCGAACCGGGTCCGCAGCAGCAGCCCGCGCTCCAGCGTGCCGCTCGGCACGCTCGGGTCGCCGACGGCGCCGAGCAGGATGACCTCCTGCTCGCGCAGTTCCTCCAGGACCGAGTCGGGCAGCGTCTCCCCCGTCCGGTGCCACCGCGCGGCGCCCAGGTCGTAGGAGGTCTGCTCGAACGTGAGGTCGCCGGACACGGCGTCGAGGACCTTCAGTCCCTCGGCGACCACCTCGGGGCCGATCCCGTCCCCCGGGATGACGGCCAGACGAATGCTGCGCGAAGCCATGCGCGCACTCTACTGCAAACGTCTCAGTGCTTGGGCTTTCGTCTCACATCGCGGGCATTCAGCGCGCGAGCCCGCAATCACCGCACATGCCGCCACCAGGGACGCGGTAGTACAGGCAGCAGTTGTTCCGGACGAACCCGCGCGGCCCGAAGGATCCGGCCCGGGCCAGCGGTTCCCGCGCGAGCAGCGCCCGCACGATCGCGGTGCGCCCCGGATCGGCGGCCCCGACGTTCAGGCTCCCGGCGAGGGCCGAGGCCGCGTTGCCCCAGACCAGCCCGTCCGCGAGCCTGACGAAGTCCAGCATCGCATCCCGCAGCGGCCGCAGCAGCCCGTCCACGACCACGGGATGGACGATCTCGACGGCCTCGGCCACGCTCCCGACGCGCCGTCCGCGCACCTCGGCGAGCCCCAGCATGATCGGCTCTCCCGGCGCCCACCGCCACCGCACCCCCGAAAGATCCGGGACGACCCCGAGCGCGGCCGCGGCGACGACCGGCGACCACACCCGCGCCGCGAGCCCCTGGAAGAGCAGCGAGGCCGCCACCCGGGTCTCATCGGTCCCGAGCCGCCCGGCATGGTCGCGGACGACCTCCCGCAGCCGCTCGGCGCCCCCAGGAAAGGCCCCCCAGTCAGCCTCGCCCGAGACCCCCTCCGCGACGAGCTCGAAGTAGGGCCCAAGTCCGGCAACGCGCCCCAGCACGCTACGAACCTCGGCACTGCTCACATCGCCCGTCACTCCCCCAGTCTCGCATCGGCGCCCCCTTCTGCTCGCCGGCAAGGGTGCGTCGACACGCCCGGGCGCGGAGGCTCAGCCGTCGCCGGCGGTTCGGCGGCCCTCACGCACCAGGACGCCGATGTCGCCGACCCGGTCGAAGTGCTGGAGTTTGTCAGGGTTGACGATGGAGTGGAGCGTCTGGACCCTGCCGTCGGCGATCTCCAGCCCTATCACCCCGACCAGCAGGTCCCGGGTGTCGAACACCAGGGCGCCCGGCTGGCCGTTGACCTCGGTGACGTGGAAGCGCACGCCACCGGCGCGGGCCAGCACGGGCACCACCGCCGCCAGCACGTGGGCCACGCGCCGCCGTCCGTTGACCGGCCGCCCCAGTGCCGGAACCCTGCCGCCGCCGTCACCGTGCAGGGCCACGTCCTGCGCCAGCAGCTCTTCGAACGCCCGCAGGTCACCCTGCTCGACGGCGGCGAAGAAGCGCCTGGCCAGCTGCAGTCGCTGCCGCCGAGTGGCGTGGTAGCGCGGCCGGTGCTCCTGGACGCGGCGGCGAGCCCGCGCCACCAGGTGCCGCGCGCCGTCCACGTCGGTGCCGATGATCTCGGCGACCTCGCCGTAGGGGTACTGGAACACCTCCCGCAGCAGGAACGCGGCCCGCTGCCGCGGCGACAGGCTCTCCAGCAGCACCAGGAAGGCCAGTGACAGCGAGTCGGAGGTCTCCGCGTGCTCGTCGGGGGACGGATCGGCGGCCAGCGGTTCCGGCAGCCATTCGCCCACGTACTGCTCCCGCCGCGCCCGCGCTGAGCGCAACTGGTCGATGGCGAGCCGGGTGACCAGCGTGGCGATGTACGCCCGCGGCGACACGATCCGCTCATCGCGCCGCAGGGTCTCGTGCAGCCGCAGGAACGCTTCCTGCACCACGTCCTCGGCTTCGCTGACACTGCCGAGCATCCGGTAGGCGATGGCGAACGCCCGCGGCCGCAGCTCGTCGTACAGGTCGGTGGTGGACACGCCGGACTACCTCAGCCCCTCGGTGAAACCCGTTCGCCAGGTCGGGTAGCGCGGCGCCCAGCCCAGTTCGCGCTTGATCTTCTCGCTGGAGACGCCGCGGGCCTGCGTCATCAGGTCAACGGGCCCCTTGCCTGCCAGCAGGCGCACGACCAGGGCGGGAACGCGGCGCGGCGGCTTGGCGCCGAGCGCGCGGGCCAGCTCCGGCAGCCAGTCGCGCACCGGTGCCGGCTCGTCGTCGGCGACGTGGTAGATCCCGGGCTTGCCGCGTTCGATGGCCGCGACCGTCGCGGACGCGGCGTCGGTGATGTGCACCAGCGACCACACTCCTCCACCGCCGCCGACGATCGGGAACTTCCGCTTGCCGATCTGCTCGGTCATCACGGCGTCCGGCTCGGCGCTGATGCCGGTCCCCGGCCCGTAGAAGCCACCGTAGCGAAGCGCGATCCCGTCGCCCCAGGTGATGCCGGTCACCGCCTCCTCAAGGTGGCGCAGCGCGGCCACCGACCTCTCGATGTCCGCGGGCGGATTCGGCTCGATCCGGCCGTTCTCGTCGGCGACCGGCCCGCCGGTGCGCTCCATCCACATCGCGTTGCTCTGCGCCACGAACCTGCTGACGCCGACGGCGCGCGCGGCGGCCAGCAGGTGGTCGGTGCCTTCGGTGCGCAGCCTGTCGGTGGCCGCCGCCATCCGCTTCACGTGCCGGAAGTCCGCCGGTCCGCTCAGCGCGGTGAGCTGGTGGACGATCACCTCGGGCTCGGCCCTGGCCACCGCGTCGGCCACCGAGTCGGGGTCCAGCGCGTCGACGATCACCGGTTCGGCGCCCAGTTCCCGAAGCGCGGCGGTCTTGGCGGCCGAGCGGGTGGTGCCGACCACCTCGTGTCCGCGCGCCACCAGTTGGGGAACGAGGTGGCCGCCGATCGCACCCGACGCTCCGGCGATGAAGATCTTCATGACGTCTCCGTTCGTTGCGCTCACCAACAGAAGACGAAACGGCCCCACGCCCCATGAACGGCAGTAACCCAGATCACACCCGCGGCCGCGCGCTCCGCCGCAACGACGGCCTCCCGCACCCTCCGGGGAGCCCGGCTCTGATCCGTCCAGCACCTCGACGTCGACAGCAACACCATCCCGCGACGGCCGGACCCGAAGGCACGGTCGAGCGAAGCAAGCACCTGACAAAGGACCCCGAGATCGCCCTTTAGACCCAGCCCAGCAACACGCCAGCGGGCCGCGCGTCGGCAAACCAAGAACTCGATGATTGAGACCGCGTCCAAAGGCAGGTTCACCAAAGCGACCGCCGAACGCGACGTAGCGGGTGCCCTCGACCCAAAAGCGCGGCCACCCGCCGATCCCGTGGCAGCCCGCTAGGCGGCACCCGACTCGCTGACCGAACCCGCCACGGCAACGGCCTCAACCTGCTCCGCAACCACGCAACAACCTCAAAGGCTGCAATCGCGGCGAGGTTCAAGCGAAGCGAAAACCTGATCGCGCAGCGACAGCCAAACGCGACGTATCAGGACCTGCGAACGCCCCCGGGCCCATAAGCGCGGCCGCCCGCCAACTCCTGACAGACCGATAAGCGGCACCGACTCGCTGACCGAACCCGCTACTGCGACCGCCTCAGCCTGCTCCGCAACCACGCGACGACCTCACGGGTTGCGATCGCGTCCGAAGGCAGGTTCGAGCGAAGCGAGAACCTGATCGCGCAGCGAGCCGCCAGGCGAGACGGAGCGATGCCAGCGATCGCCGCAATTCTTCGACGATGGAGGGCCTTCAGGCCCGAAGGAGGAGAAGAATTAATCAGCTCTCCTGTCCAGGGCCGTCTGCAGGGCGCGGGCGGCTTCTTCCTGGGCGTCTTCGGCGGGGGCGTTGTTCCGGGTCTCGTTCATGTTGGAATGCTCCGATCGCTGGGCTGGTGGCCAGAGGGGCCGCCGGAGGGCCGTGGTTCGCACGGTCCGGCTCGGCATCGGACTCACGGCCAGGCAGAGCCTCCGCAGCGGGTGCCGGCCTGCCGATGATCAGGCCCCGCTGCGGCAGCGAAGGATTACCACGAAGCGCCGCATGACTACAGCGAGGTTACCCGCGGTTCGGCGGGTTGTCCCGACCCGTGGCTCAAAATCTCGGCATATGAGATGGGCGGGCGTCCGGCACGTGATCCAGGGCAGGCTGCGGCACAGCCTGATCTCGGCGGCGGGCCCGCTGTCGAACGCGC